>DATMQU010000078.1:0-8763 GCA_035566715.1 Vicinamibacteria bacterium | reverse complement strand
AACTCAACGTTCACCGCAGTTTAGGGAGCCCACCAGTTGGAGGAGGATTTCCTGCTGATTCTCGGGCAACCCCGAGAAGAGCTCGCACTCCGTCTGCTCGACGATCTTGAGCACCTCCGCATAGCGCTCCCGGCCCTCCTTCGTGAGCTCCGCGCGAATCGAGCGGCGATCACCGGGATCGTCGACGCGCCTCACGAGCTTGTCCGCTTCCAAGCGGTCGATGAGCTGGGTCATGTTCGAACGGACGCAGGCCATGCGCTCCGCCAGCGTGCCGAGGGGAAGGGGCTCGCCCGCCGCCACGAGCTTGGCGAGCACGCCGAACTTCGCGACAGAGAGCCCGAAGGGCTCGAGCGCGGCCTCCAGCCGCTCCTCAACCGTGTGCAGGAAGAAGATGAGTTTCCCGGCCCGAGCCCCGGGTGCCAAGTCGTTCATACCTGAACTATACAACCGGATTCAGATCCGTCAAGTCCCGGGCGGCTGGTCCGGTGGTGGTGGCCAAATGGGGGGGAGGCCAAACCGAAGTTGCCCAAGGGTTTAGGCCCGGTCCAGCATCCCCTGTCTGAAATACCAAGCCGTCTCATTCGGTCGCCTCAGGGCCGCAGCGTAGAAGCCACGCTGATCGGCGTCACCCCCTCGAGGACGCCGATCCACCTCCGGAATGGGGGCCCAAGAGGTCCGTTTTTTCGGAGCTCTCAGGAACTGGGATGTGGATTAGAATAGCTATTAGTCTAACTATTCGGGGGAATCATGAGAACCGTCCAGATGACCCTTGACGCTGAGTTGGTCGATGCCGTTGACAAGGCCGCTCGTCGCCTCGGAACGACACGCTCAGCCTTCGCGCGCCGGGCTCTGCGCGAGGCCCTCAAGCAAGTTCAGCTGAGGGTCCTCGAGGAGAAGCATCGCCGGGGCTACGAGATGAAACCTGTCCGGAGGGGCGAGTTCGATTCATGGGAGAGCGAGCAGGTGTGGACGGATTAATGCACAGAGGAGAGATTCGCTGGTATCGGTTTTCGAAGCCTGACAAGAAGCGGCCGGTGCTTGTCCTCACACGCGACTCGGCGCTCGAATTCCTGGCTGAGGCGACGATCGCTCCCGTCACTTCGACGGTACGCGCTATCCCATCAGAGGTCGTTCTTACGCAATCCGATGGAATGCCGAAGGAGTGCGCGATCAACCTCGACCACGTGCAAACGATCTCGAAAGGTCGGATCGGGGCTCTCATCACGACCCTGGGGCCGCAAAGGATGGCAGAGGTGAGGTCGGCCCTCCTCTTCGCCCTGGGTTTTTGACCCGACGCGGAGGATACCCCACACCCAGTCAGCTTCTCGCGAGGCTCCGGCCCTTGCTCGACAGGTTGTGAAGCCTGAAGTTTTGCGCGCACTCGGTCATGCGTCTGCCGCACCGGGCAGAGGGCTGGACGATCCGGACAATCACTGCCATAGCGATTGCGGTCATGGTGGCCAACGCTCTTCGAGGCGAGTTGGAGGCTCAACTCAACTCGTTCGGTTCGATGTAGCCAAGTTGGCGTAGTTTGGGCGGTGGCCGAGACTTGGCCACAATATGCACCCGCTCCACGACGTTCGCCCGCTACTTGTTGAGGTGTGCGACGACGATCCCGATCAGGACAATACCGATGGTATCAAAGCCGATTTGCTTGAGCGCGACCATGTGCGGCATCGGCTGGACGACCCAGTAGATCAAGTACTTCGGGACGACCATAACCATGGCCAGCGCGATCCCGAAACGGACGCCCTGAGCCAGAGGCGGCTTGTCCTCCTTACCACGAGAATAGATCCAGACGATTCCGAGCGCTGTTAGGGCATGAGCGACCAGCATGAAAGGAAAGTGCCGTTGCTGGTCGACAGGGGAGCGGAAGAGGCTCGCGAGCTGCCCATAGTCCTGAGCGAGGAGCAGGCCATGGACGATGAACCCGAAGGCCATCGACATCACGAACACAACGACCACGGAGATCCAGAACCGCTTGCTCATAGGCCCTCCTGTGATTACGAGCACGATGGTACGCCCGGCCGTGGCAAGATAGTAACAGAGGGCCTGTTGAATTCACCTGCCTACTTCTCGGGACTCGCGAAGCTTGAGCCGTTCGCGACAGATTGTGTCGTCCTGAGCCGCGAAGGAGAGAGGTATGAAGCTGCAGCAATGCCGCCGGATCTGGGTCTGTGCTGCCTGGTTCGTCACTGGGACACTAGGGCCGGCCACCGGCCAGGAACCGACCACGATCCAAGCCGACCGCGTCCTGGATGGGCGCGGCGGCGTCCTTCGCAACGTGAGGATCTCTGTTGAGGGCACCCGCATTGCCGCCGTGGAGCCCAACCGCGGGACGACCGGGAAGTCCGGGCGCGTCTACGACCTTTCTCGTTTCACGGTCCTCCCGGGCCTCATCGACGTCCACAACCACATCGTGTGGCACTTCAATGCCAAGGACCGCCTCCATACCGAGAGCGATGGCGAGAGCGGAGCTCAGGCGGCCCTCGCGGCGGCGGCGAACGCTTACGTCACGCTGACCGCGGGCTTCACCACGATCCAGAGCGTGGGCTCGCCCGAGGACGCGGACCTGAAGGACGCCATGGACAGAAGGGGCCTGCCCGGACCGCGGCTGCTCACATCGCTCGAGCCGCTCGACGCTAACACCGGGCTCCCTGACGATTTCAGGCGGGCGGTGCGCGAGAGGAAAACCCAAGGCGCCGACCTCGTGAAGATCTTTGCCTCGAAGAGCATACGGGAGGGCGGGAGCCCCACGTTGACCCAGGAGCAGCTGGATGCGGCGTGCGGCGAGGCCAAGGCGCTCGGCCTCCGCACACTCGTGCACGCCCACAGCGCAGAGGCGATCCGAAGGGCTTCGCTCGCCGGCTGCACGCAGGTTGAGCACGGCGCCCTCGCCGACGATGACGCGCTGAAGCTGATGGCAGATCGCGGCGTCTACTTCGACCCCCAGTGCGGCCTGATCTTCCAAAACTATCTCGAGAACAAGCCGAAGTACCTGGGGATCGAGAACTACACCGAGGCAGGCTTCGCGGCCATGGAGAAGGCGGTCCCGCTCGCCGTTGCGACCTTCCGACGGGCGATCGCGACCAAGGGCTTGAAGGTGCTCTTCGGGACCGACGCCGTCGCGGGCGCGCATGGGCGCAACGCCGAGGAGCTCGTCTGCCGCGTGCGCGAGGGCGGACAGGCTGCCAGCGACGCCATCATCTCCGCCACTTCCGGCGCCGCCGAGTCTCTTGGCCTGGCCGACCGGATCGGGAGGCTGGCCCCCGGGATGGAGGCCGACCTGCTGGCGGTCGAAGGTGACCCCCTCGCCGATATAACCGCGCTCCGGCGCGTGGCCTTTGTCATGAAGGGGGGGCGGGTCTACCGGAACGTGGCGTCAACCCCCTAACTTGCGAAATGCCTGTCGGTTGCGCCGCCTAGAACGCCTCGAGGCCTTCCGTCGCCAAAGCTGACAAGACCGGTCCGGACCTGCTCGTAGGGGATCCGGGAAGCAGTAATCCTGTGACCAGTGCAATTTTTGATGCGGAAATAGACAGATATTAGTGTAACCTGAGGGTGTCGTTTTCGGATGCCCCCCCTCAGGCATTGCCCTTCGGTTGTCGTCTAGGGAATCTCCCGAGCGGAGCTTTCCTTGGCCGAACAAAGGTGAGGGACGATGGCGAAAGCGCTCCGCAGTCACCGTCACAGTGGGGTTCACAGTTCGTCAAGCGGGAAGCCGCCAACGGTGAAGCGCGCGCTCAGCGAGGACGCGCCCGTCGCCGTCATCGACGTTGACCTCGAGGGACGTGTCCAGGGCTGGAATCCGGCCGCGGAGCGCCTGTTCGGCTGGCGTCGGGAAGAGGTGATCGGAGGGGCTCTTCCCCACGTCCCGAGCGACCAGAAAGAGCGCTTCCACGAGAGTCTGCAGCGCGTGTTGGCCGGAGAGACCATTACCGGCGTCGAGTTGCCGCGGCGCCGCAAGGACGGGTCTCTCGTCGACGTCAACATCTCGGCCGCCCCCCTCCGGGACGCCGAGGGACGGGTCCGCGGCGCGGTCGGGGTGTTCGCGGACATCCCTCGGAAGAAGCTCGCCGACCAGGAAGCCACCGGCCGGGAAGGGCCGTTCAAGGCCCTGATCGAGAACGCTTCGGACGTGATCGCACTCCTTGACGCCCAGGGAACGGTCCTCTACGCCAGTCCATCTGTCGCCAGAGTGCTCGGGTACCAGCCTTCCGAGCTCGAGTCCAAGTCGGCATTTGACCTTGTCGAGCCCTCGGAGGTGGCGGGGGTCCGGGCGACTTTCGAGGAGGCCTTCAAGGCCGAGGGGACCACGGTCTCCCTGCAGTTCAGGGTCCGACACAAGGATGGCGGCTGGCGGACCCTGGAAGCCGTCGGTCGCGTGGCCAGCGAGGCCCACGGCATGGTCGTGGACGTCCGCGACGTCACTGAGCACCGGCGAACCGAGCTGGCCCTCCGGGAGACCGAGGCCCGGTACAAGACCCTGTTCGAGCGGAACCCCTTCCCGATGTGGGTGTACGACGTCCAGACCTTGCGATTCCTCGCCGTGAACGATGCCGCGGTGGAGCACTACGGATACTCCCAGGAGGAATTCCTGGGCATGACCATTCTGGACATTCGGCCCCCTGACGAGATCCCCCCCTTGCCGAATGACATCGCCGACCTCTCGGGCGCCCTCGTGGACCCTGGATCCTGGAACACGACCCTCTGGAGGCACCGTAAGAAGGACGGAGCCGTCATCGACGTGGAGATTCGCTCGACGGCGCTTTCTTTCGGAGGTTGGCAAGCACGCTTGGTGCTGGCCAAGGATATCTCGGCCGAGCGGCGGCTGGAGACTCAGCTCCGTCAGGCCCAGAAAATGGACGCGGTTGGGCGCCTGGCCGGGGGGGTGGCCCATGACTTCAACAACATCCTCGGGGTAGTCACCGGGTACGTCGAGATCGTCATTCGTACCTTGGCCGCCGACGACGACCGGGCCCGGAAGCTGAGGGAGGTCCTCAAGGCCGCGGAGCGGGCGACGGCGCTCACCCGACAGCTCCTCACGTTCAGCCGAAAGGGCCTCGAGCAGCCCCAAGTCTCGAACCTCAACGCCGTCGTCACCGGTATGGAAAAGATGCTGCGCCCGCTGATCGGCGAGAACATCGCCCTCGCCGCCGTCACGGAGCCGAACCTCTGGAACGTCAAGGCCGATCCCGGACAGATCGAGCAGGTCTTGATGAACTTGGCGGTCAACGCCCGGGACGCCATGCCCGACGGCGGTCGCCTGGTGATAGAGACCCACAACGTGGAAATCGACGAGGCGATCGCGCGGACGTTCCTGGCCCTGAAGCCGGGGCCCCATGTGATGCTGTCGGTCAGCGACACCGGACAGGGGATGGACGCCGAGGTCCAAAACCACATCTTTGAGCCGTTCTTCACGACCAAGGAGCGGGAGAAGGGCACGGGGCTCGGCCTCTCCATCGTCTACGGCATCGTCCGGCAGAGCAGCGGACACATCCAGGTCTACAGCCATCCGGGGCGCGGCACCACCTTCAAGATCTACCTGCCGCGCGCCGACCAGATGCTGGCCCCGGAAGCAGGCGAGGAGGCCAGCCTCCCGCTGCGGGGCTCCGAAACGATCCTTCTGGTCGAAGACGACGACGCGCTTCGCTCCCTGGCGAGAGAGGTCCTGGAGGACCACGGATACACGGTCCTCGAGGCCTCCGATGGACCGGAGGCGGGCCCGGCGACCGCCGGTCGCCGGGTCGACCTTCTGCTCACGGACATCGTCCTACGAACGACCACCGGCAACGCGCTCGCGGAGCAGTTGACGCAAGGGCGGCCCGACCTCAGGGTCCTATACATGTCTGGGTACACGGCCCGCGCTCTCGTGTCTCAGCGGGAGCTACCGCGTGGGACCTCGTTTCTCCAGAAGCCTTTTACGGTGGGTGCGTTGCTGCGCAGGGTACGCGAAGTCCTGGATAGCAGCCCCGCGTAGTCGTCCGGGCGCCCACGCCCGGCAGCATCCCGCCCGTTTCAACGGCCGTGTGGCTGGCAGAGTTGTGTACGCCGCGGCCTCGTGCGCATTCGCGCCCCAACGGTCCCAGACCTCGTGAATGCAATTCTCTTGGGTTCCCGCTGAGCGGGCGTTGGCCGCCTGCGCTGCGACCCGGCGCTACTCAGCGCTCCTCGCAAGAGCCCGCACATCGGGCCGTTGCCGCACTTCAGCCACGAATCTCGCCAGCAACGGCGAAGCATTGTCCTTCCGCCAGACGAGAGAGAAGGCGATCGGCAGGTGCAGGTCCACGACCGGTCGCAGGGCGACGTCCTTCGGACAGCGCCAGCGCGTCGCGTCGCTGACGAACGCGACTCCGAGACCGCAGGCAACAAGGCTCAGCAAGGTGGCCTGATCCATGGCCTCTTGGACGATGCGTGGGGCCTTCAGGCCGCCACGGGAGCACGCCTGCATGAGACGGTCGTAGTAGGCGGGGCTTTGCCGCCGCGGAAACCAGACGAAGGCGGCATCGGTCAGGTCGCGCAGGCGGAGGCTCCTCGACTTCGCCAAGGGATGCCGCTTGGGCACCGCGAGTACGAGCGTCTGCGAAGCGACCTGAACTTGATCGAGTTCCGCGTCGCTCCTCGGCATGTTGAAGACGTAGCCCGCATCCAGCTGGCCAGAGCGCACGGCTTGGACCTGGTCCAGGGAGCTCAGCGGACTGAGCTGCAGCTCAGCGTCGGGTTGCCCCTGGCGGAACTGCAGGAATGAGGTGGGAACGACGCCGTGCCACGACGCGCTCTCCGTGAATCCCACCCGCAGCGTCCCCGCGAGGCCGCGCGCAACACGCCCGGCGCGGATGGTCGCCTCGTTGACCTGCTGAAGGATCAGCCGGGCGTCCTCCAGCAAGGCCCTCCCCGCCGCGTTGAGGCGGACACCGCGGGGAAGGCGATCGAACACTTGGAATCCGATCTCCCTCTCCAGGTCCTGGATCTGGCGGGACAGGGCGGGTTGGGCCACACGCAGCCGCCCGGCCGCGCGTCCGTAGTGTTGCTCCTCTCCAACCGCCACGAAGTAGCGTAGGTGCCGTAGTTCCATGTCGATATCATACGAGCATCGCTTCGATAGTAAAGATGTGTTGGACGCATCGAGCGCGCGGCGCGACATTGGTAGCATGAAGCGCAGCGAACCCCCACGGCGAAAGCGGAAGACGAGGCCAGGCCGGAGGAAGCCGCGCCTCGCCGGCAAGGGCAGGAAGCCAGCGCCCATGATCCCGCTGCCGGCGGCTTGGGAGTGAGGAGGATCGATCGATGACGCCGAGAACGGTCTTCACCACCGGCAGCTCGTCGGGCCTCGGGCGCGCCGCCACCAAGCTGTTTTCCGCTCGGGGATGGAAGGTCGGACGCGAAGGCGACGTATGCGACGCGTCTGGAGCTGGGCGACGCCTCTCGCCGGGCGATTCGGCACGATTCTTCGGAGCGGAACCCCAGGAGGGAGCATGACGATAGTGCTTGCCGGACCGGTGTCGGCTTTCTTCGAGGCCGAGAGGACTCAGGATCTCGAGGCTCTGGCACGGTGTTTCAGCGAGTGGGCCACCGTTCGAGACGAGGGACGTACCGTCGAGGGCCCCGATGCCATCAAACGCTGGATGAAGGACGCCAAAGCCAAGTACCACCACACGGTCGAGCCGCTCGCGATGTCCCATCGGGACGGCTTGACGGTCGTGACCGCACGCGTTGCTGGCGCATTCCCGAACAGCCCTCTGGAGCTTCAGCATCTGTTCGCGGTTGAAGGCGGGAAGATCGTCTCGTTGGAGATCCGATGAGCGGCGACCTCCGAGGCCGGAAGGCTCTGGTCATTCCCAATGACGCCATCACCCCCTTCACCCTCGCTGTCCCGCAGGCGGACCTCGAGGACCTCAACCGCCGCATCGACCAGACCCGCTGGCCGGGCGCGGATCCGCGCAAGCTATTCGCCTGAAGGTCGGTTGGGCCGCCTGCCGACACCGTGCATCGCCGCGATGATGATCCTGCCGCATGGGCGGGATCCGGTGCTAAGAAGCTCAAAGCGGCAAACTACGTAGAACAAAGGAACCTATCATGAAAAGACTCGACAATAAGGTTGCGATTGTGACAGGCGCTTCAAAAGGAATCGGAGCGGGCATTGCAAAAGCTTTCGGCGCGGAAGGCGCGGCGGTGGTTGTGAACTATGCGCGCGATCATGAAGGCGCGGAACGGGTGGTGCGCGAGATCACCGGCAAAGGTGGACGCGCCATTGCCGTGCAAGGCGACGTGGCGCAGAGGTCCGACGTGCAACGCCTCGTCGCGGAGGCGAAAAAAGCCTTCAACCGCCTGGATGTGCTCGTGAACAACGCGGGCGTCTTCTCGTTTGCGCCCTTCGAGCAGTTCAGCGAGCAGGAATTTCACCGTCAGTTCAACACAAATGTGCTTGGCACGTTCCTCATGATCGAAGCCGCTTTGCCGGCCTTCGGTGCGGAAGGCGGCAGCATTCTCAACATTGGATCAACGACGACTGCCACTGCCTACCCGGCCCTTTCGATCTACGTGGCGTCCAAGAGCGCTGTCAATGGCCTGACACGCGTGCTCTCAAAGGAGCTCGGTCCCAAGAAAATCCGCGTTAACGCTCTCAGTCCGGGTGGAACCGAAACGGAGGGTGCGCACGCGGCGGGCGTCATGAAACCGGAGTTCAAGAAACAGATAAGCGCAGGTACGCCGTTGGGCCGCGTCGGCCAACCCGAGGACATCGCGCGCGTGGCCGTATTTCTT
>DATMQU010000077.1:0-6302 GCA_035566715.1 Vicinamibacteria bacterium | reverse complement strand
ACCCGCCCCTTCACCGTCTCCGATCACGAAGACCTCTACACCCTGACCCTGGCGGGGGAGGACCTGGGGGTCCTTCGCGATGACCTGGGGGACATCCGCATCGTCGACGAGGAGGGGCGGCAGGTGCCTTATGTACTCGAGCCGGCGGCCTCGGAGGCCCTCGTGACCCTGGCCTTCACAAAGGAGCCGGGCGCCACCTCCGAACGCCCGCCCGTCACGCGCTGGCGCCTCGCCGTGACCACGACTTCCGGGGCCGCTCTGCCGCTTCCGTTCGCGGCCCTCCATCTCGGGTTCCGCGACGCGTTCTTCACCCGGCCCGCCCGGTTGTTGACGCCGCCCGGTTCGGGCGAGGGGGGAGCGGAGAGGGTCGTCTTCAGGGGAACCCTCGCCGCCCCCGCCCGCGGGCCGGGCGCCCCCCCGGGGGACGGTCTCGGGAACGGCGGGGCCGCCGAGGCGCCGATCGTGCTCGCCCTGGACGGTGCCCGCCAAGCCGTGTTCTTCCTCGAGATCAACGAAGGGGACAACGTCCCCCTGACCCTCCTGCAGTGTCGGGGCGTAGTGCGGGTGCCGCGGCTTGCCTTCAAAGCCTCGCCCGGCGCCTTTCGGATCCTGCTCGGCAACGGCGGGGCGGGAGCACCGCGCTACGACATCGCGACACTACGCCAAGAGATCCTGGCCTACTCGGCGCTGCCCCTGGAGGCGGCCGAGACCGTGCCCAACCCCGCCTTCCGTCGGCGGGCCCGCGATTACTTGCAGGACGCGCCGCCCACGCTTCTCCTCTGGGGCACGCTGCTGGCGGCGGTGGCCGCCCTCCTGTTCCTGACCCTCCGGATTCTGCGCCAACCCCCGGATCCGTCGGCTCCTTGAGGCCATCTCCCGCGTGGCCAGGATTCCCCGGGGCGCTGACCCCAGGTCGGGCCCGTCCGCGTCCACCCGATCCTGCGCCATCTCCCCGGCGTCGAGGGCCGGTGACAACGGCACACTCCCCGGTGAGGGTTGGCCGTTCGCGCTCCCCCATGCGGGCCCGATCTGAGCGGCTAGGCGGTCCCGGGGATCTGCACTAGACTACGGCGTCATCGACCATCAGGAGGACTCATGACTTCGCCGAACACCAGCGTCCCGTCCGCGCTCAGCTATCTCGACCGGCACACCCCCGACTTCCTAAAGACCCTGGTGACCCTGTCCCGGATTCCCAGTGTCTCCGCCAACGGTTATCCCCCCGCGGAAGTGCGGCGGTCGGCGGTGGCCGTGGCCGATGCCTTGCGCGCGGCCGCGGTGGAGCACGTCCAGATCCTCGAGATCCCGGGCGTGCATCCTTACGTGTACGGGGACTGGCTCCACAAACCCGGCGCCCCCACCATCCTGCTCTACGGACACCACGACGTGCAGCCCGAGGGCCGCCCCCAGAAGTGGATCTCGCCCCCTTTCGAGCCCACGGAGCGGGACGGGCGGCTGTACGGCCGTGGCACCTGCGACGACAAGGCGGGGGTCATGGCCCATGTGGCGGCGGTGGCCTCGTACCTGCGGTCCGCGGGCTCCGTTCCCTGCAACGTCAAGTTCATCATCGAAGGAGAGGAGGAGATCGGCTCCGAGAACCTGGGCAAGTTCCTCGAAAAGTACAAGGGAATGATGGCGGCCGACTTCATCGTCCTCTCCGACACCGCCAACTTCGATACCGGCGTCCCCGCCTTGACCTATCAGCTCCGCGGCATCTGCCAAGTGGACGTGGAGGTCACATGCCTGGGGCAGCCGCGCCACAGCGGGATGTGGGGGGGGCCGGTGCCCGACCCCGTGCAGGTCCTCTGCCGGCTCATCGCCGATCTACAGGGGAAGAACGGGGAGCTGAACGTGCCCGGGCTGTACCGGAAGGTGGCCCGGCCCAGCGCGAAGCAGCTGGCCCGCCTGCGCAAGCTCCCCTTCAACGAAGCGAAATTCAAGCGCGAGGCGGGCATGATGCCGGGGATGACCCTGGCGGGTGAAAGGGGCTACTCCGTCTACGAGAAGCTTTGGACCCGCCCTTCGCTCACCGTCATCGCCATGGAATCCCACCCCATAAAGGGCTCCTCGAACCAGATAGTCGACTCGGCCCGGGCCCGTCTCTCGCTGCGGACCGTGCCCAAGATGGACGCCCGGGAGGCAGGCCGGCTGCTGGTCCGGAAGCTGACCACCCGGCCCCCCTACGGGGTCAAGGTCACGGCCACCGTCACCGGGGGCACCCCCTGGTGGACGACCGACCCCGAAGGGCCGGCCTTCGAGGCGGCCCGGCGCGCGCTGAAGGCCGGCTTCGGCAAGGAAACGGCCATGATCGGGGCCGGCGGCTCCATCGGCTTCGTGGGGCCCTTCGCCACCCTCCTGCGGGGCGCGCCCTGCCTCCTCATGGGGGTCGAGGATCCCGCCTGCAACGCCCACTCCGAGAACGAGAGCCTGCATCTTGGGGACTGGGTGAAGTGCATGAAGGCGGCCATCCACCTCTACGACGAGCTTTCGCGGGTCCCTCCCCGGAGCTGACGGGGAAGCTCGTTCCGGAGGGAAGCCGCGACGAGCTCGATGGTGTGGACGGTGGGCAGGGGGTGCCCGGCGCGTTCCAGGCCGCTCCGGATCTGCAATAGGCAGCCCGGGTTTCCGGTGGCCACTACCGCGGCCCCGGCCTTGATCACGTGCTTCACCTTGCGATCGCCGAGCTCGCGGGCGGCCTCCGGCTCCACCAGGTTGTAGATCCCGGCCGACCCGCAGCAGATGGCGTCTTCTCCCACCTCCACCACTTCGAGGCCGGGGATGCCGGCGAGAAGCTGCCGCGGTTGGGCCCGGACCCCCTGGGCATGCTGCAGATGGCAGGAGTCGTGGTAGGCAACGCGCAGGGGGAGGGGGTGACGCCGGGCTTGGGGCGGGAGCTCGGCCAGCACTTCCGAGACGTCCTTGCACTTTGCGGAAAACGCCCGCGCCCTCTCCGCGAACTCCGGGTCGTCGCGGAGCAGCCAGCCGTACTCCTTCATGGTGGAGCCGCAGCCCGCGGCGTTGACGACCACGGTGTCCACCTCCTCCTTCTCGAAGGCCTCGATCGTGCGCCGGGCCATGGCCAGCGCGGCGTCCTCCTGTCCCGCGTGCACCAGGAGCGCGCCGCAGCAAGGGGGGGAGGAGGGAGCGATCACCTCGCAGCCCTCCGCGGCCAGAACCCGGGCGGTGGCGGTGTTTACGTCCGCAAAGAAGATCCGCTGCACGCATCCCCGCAGCAGACCCACCCGTCGCCGGGGTGGGCCTTGCGCGGGCGTCCGCCGCGGGAGACCCGCTCCCAGCTCGGCCAGGGAGAGGGGGGGCAGCAGCGCCTCCATGGCGCGGAGGCGCGGGGGCAAGAACCCGAGGAGACCGGAGCGCCGAAAGAGCCAGCGCAAGCCGGACGCCTGGTAGAGCCAGAGCGGCGCCGCCAACGCCCGCAGGCGGGCCGGATGGGTGAAGACCGCAAAGAGCATCCGGCGGAAGAGCCGGTCCGACCAGGGCCGGGGGTGGTTCTTCTCGATCTGTGCGCGCGTGGCCTCGATCAGCTTGCCGTATTGCACCCCCGAGGGGCAGGCGGTCAGGCAGGCCATGCAGCCCAGGCAGAGGTCGATGTGGCGGACGAAGGTCTCCGTCATCGGGGTCTGGCTTTCGAGCCCCATCTTCATCAGGTAGATGCGGCCCCGGGGCGAGTCCATCTCTTCCCCCCAGAGGGCGTAGGTCGGGCAGGTGGGAAGGCAGAAGCCGCAGTGCACGCAGTCCTCGATGAGGTCGAGGGAGGGAGGATGGTGGCGGTCGAAGATGCCGGTCGGGGAGGCGGGCTCCGGGGCGGGACCCGCCGGCGGGGGGGCCATCAGATTCCTCCCACGAAGCGCCCCGGGTTCAGAAGCGCGGCGGGATCGAACTGCTCCTTGACGCGATGCATGAGGGGGAGGGAATCGCCCGGCGCACCCCAGGCCTCCGCGCCCGCCCGGGCCTCGGGGGGGCAGTGCAGCAGGGCGAGCGATCCCTCCTCGGCCTCGACCCCCCGGCGGAGGGAGCGGAGCACCTCCAGCAGGGCCGTCGAACCTTCCAGCCGAAGCCAGGCCAGACCGCCGGCCTGGGAGACCATCCGCCATGAGAGGCCCCCCCGCTCCGCTTCCCGCCCCACGCGTTCGCAGAGCGTGCCCAGCCGCGTGGGCAATACGGCCAAGCGGCAGACCACGGCCGGTTCCGCCCCGGCCCAGAGCGCCTCCCGCGCCTCCCACACCTCCGCGGGAGCCTCTTCCCCTTTGATGGCCACGAGCCCGCGGAGCTCCTCCACGCGCGCGTCCAGAGCCGCCTCCTCCCCCTCCAGGCGGATGTCGACGACGAGCGATCCTCCCTTTTGCGCTCGGATCTGAAGCCCGGTCGGAACCAGCGTCGAGTCCAACACCGCCAGGACCACCTGGCTCACCGCCTCTGCCGTGGGGAGGACGAAGCTCAAGCTGCGGACCCGGCGGGGGAGGGGATACAGCCGGAAGGTCGCCTCCGTGATCACGGCCAGCGTGCCCAGGGAGCCCGCCATGAGCTTGGGCAGATCGTAGCCGGCGACGTTCTTCACCACCTTGCCGCCGCTCCGGGCCAGCGTTCCGTCCGCCAAGGCCACGGTGATCCCCACCACCAGGTCGCGCATGGCCCCGAAGCGCACGCGCAGGGCACCGCTGTCGTTGGTGGCGAGGACGCCCCCGATGGTGGCCCGGTCCGGCCAGAGGGGATCCAGGGACAGCCTCTGGCCATGCTCGGCCAGGGTTCGCTGGAAGCCGGCCACCGTGCAGCCGGCCTCGACCGTGGCCGTCATGTCGGCCCAAGCGTGGTCCACCACCCGCTCGAGGCGGCGTGTGGAAACGATGGCGTCGAGCCCGCGGGGAGGATTGCCCCACTCCATTTTCGAGCCCCCCCCGCGGGGGGCCAGGCGCAGGCCTAGCTCGTGAGCGTGGCGGAGCACGGCCGACAGCTCGGCGGCGCTGCCAGGTTCGATAACGGCCCGGGGCAGCACGCCCGCCACCGCATCCGCGGGCGTGGCCGGCCGCAGGTGGGCCGCCCCCACCACCTCCCCCAGGCGGGCCCAGCCCCCTTCCCGGAGCCAGGCCTCAGAAGAGCTGGGCGACACCGGCGACCTCCAGGGGGTGCGGCTGGTAGGGGCCTGGCTTCTCGCCGCAGAGCCGGGGGCGGGGAAACACCTTCTCGGGATTGGAGAGTCGCTCGGGGTCGAAGGCGCAGCGGACGAGCTGCATAGTCTCGAGGTCCGGCTCCGCGAACATCACGGACATGAACGACTTCTTTTCCTCGCCCACGCCGTGCTCCCCCGTGATGGAGCCCCCGGCCTGAACGCACAGCTTGAGAATGTCGGAGGCCAGCTCTTCCGCGAGGTGCTCTTGCCCGGGCACTCGACGGTCGTAAAGCACGAGGGGGTGCAGGTTGCCGTCCCCCGCGTGGAACACGTTGGCCACGCGCAGGCCGACGGCGGCCGCCCGTCGCTCGATCTCGCCCAGGATGCGGGAGAGGCTCGTGCGGGGGATGACGCCGTCCTGCACGATGTAGTTGGGGGAGATGCGGCCCATGGCCGCGAATGCGGCCCGGCGTCCCTTCCAGACCAGGGCCCGCTCCGCCTCGGACTGCGCCCGCCGAATCTCCCAGGCCCCGCAGGAGGTACAGAGGCCCTCCACCCGCTCCATGAGGAGTTGCACCTCGCCGCGGGGACCGTCCAGCTCGACCAGGAGCAGCCCTTGGCAACGGGGGTAGCCGGCGTGGACCGCCGCCTCCGCCGCCTCCAGGGCCAGGGCGTCCATCATCTCGATCGCGGCGGGGAGGATGCCGGCGGCGATGATCTCGCTGACCGCCGTCCCCGCCTCGTCTGTGGAGTTGAAGGCGGCGAGGAGGGTCTGGACGCTCTGGGGCCGCTTCAGGATTCGCAGCGTGACCTTGGTCGCGATGCCCAGGGTGCCCTCGGAGCCGACGAACACGCCGCACAGGTCGTACCCTGGCCGGTCCAGGCTCTTGCCACCCAGATGGACGAGCGACCCATCCGGAAGCACGATCTCGAGCCCGAGCACGTGGGTGGTCGTGAACCCGTACTTGAGGCAGTGCGCCCCCCCCGAGTTCTCGGCCACGTTTCCCCCCACCGTGCACACCGATTGCGACGAGGGGTCGGGCGCGTAGAAGTAGCCGTCCGGCGCCACCCGCGCGGTGACGTTGAGGTTCATCACCCCGGGCTCCACCACCACCCGCAGGTTGGGCAGGTCCACGTCGAGGATGCGGTTCATGCGCGACAGCGCGATGACGATGCCGTT
>DATMQU010000076.1:0-11951 GCA_035566715.1 Vicinamibacteria bacterium | reverse complement strand
GGTCAGGATCGCGTCCACCCCCGTTCGTCCCAAGCCCTGATCCAGGCAGCCCTGGGTGTTGGGGTTCCGGTCCGCGCGCAGGAGCACGCTGTCGGCGCGCACGCGCACCTTGAGGTGGGGGTCGCCCACCCGGAAGTCGAGCGGACCCCCCAGCGCCTCGGCCAGGGTGCGGAAGGCGAAGAGATCCTCGTTGGTGGCCCGGGGGGAGGCTAGAAGGGCCGCGGCGGGACCCGCCTCCTTTAGGCGGTCCGCGATCGTGTCGAGAGCGCCGGGGAGGGAGGGGCCGGTGCCGGGGGGCGCGCCCTTGACCCGCGCCCGCGACACCCGGCTGGTGAGGGCGATGTCCTTGTAGGAGGCGCGCCCGGGGTCGCAGATCCAGGACTTGTTCACCTCCACGTTGCGCCGCGGCCGCAGGCGCTGCACCTCGCCGTCCCGATGATCGACGTGGATGTTGCAGCCGGTCGAGCAGCCCGCGCAGACGGAGTCGGTGGAGGTGAGGAACCACACCCGCTGCTTGAAGCGGAAGTCGTGGGAGAGCAGCGCCCCCACCGGGCACACATCGGCCAGGTTTCCCGCGTAGTCGTGGGTCAGGGGCCGGTTCTCGAAGGTCGCGATCTGGGTATGATCCCCCCGCGCCACGAACTCGAAGCTGTTGGTGCCCGTGACCTCGCGCTCGAAGCGGAGGCAGCGCGAGCAGAGCACGCATCGCTCGGCGTCGAGCATGATGGGCCCCAAGTCCACCACCTTGCGCTTGCGGACCTTGTCCTCCAGCCGCACCTCGGAGTCGTAGAGGCCGTGGGCCATGTAGTTGTCCTGGAGGTAGCATTCCCCGGCCTGGTCGCAAACGGGGCAGTCGATGGGGTGGTTGATGAGGAGGAACTCGAGGGCCGACCGCTGGGCCTCTTTGGCCTTCGCGCTCGTGGTGTGCACGACCATTCCCTCGGTGATCACCGTGTTGCAGGCGATCTGCAGCTTGGGGAGCTTCTCGATCTCGACCATGCAGGTCCGACAGTTGCCATCGACGGGAAGGTCGGGGTGCCAGCAGAAGTACTGGAGAGGAATCCGGTGCTCGAGGGCGGCCTGGAGGACAGTGACTCCCGCCGCGACTTCGATTTCCTTCCCGTCGATCGTGCACTTGGGCATGGGTTACCGATCCAGCTCGCCCGCCACTACGTTGAGGCCGCCGATGATCGCGATGGCATCGGCCAGCATCCTCCCTTTGATCATCTCCGGGAAGGCCTGGTAGATGTTGAAGCAGGGGGGCCGGACCTTGACCCGCCAGGGATGCTTCTGCCCGTCGCTCACGATGTAGTAGCCGAGCTCGCCGTTGGCGGCTTCCGTGTATCCGTAGACCTCCCCCGGCGGGGGCAGGATGCCCTCGTAGACCAGCTTGAAATGGTTCATGAGGGCCTCGATGGTGCTGTAGACCTCGGACTTCGGGGGCAGGGCCACCCTCTTGTCGTCCACGATCACCGGTCCCGGGGGGAGCTTGCCCAAGGCCTGCTCGATGATGCGCAGGCTCTGGCGGATCTCCTCCATGCGCACGAGATAGCGGTCGTAGCAGTCGCCCACCGAGCCCACGGGCACGTCAAAGTCATACTCCTCATAGCCCGAGTAGGGGTGGTCCTTGCGGATGTCGTAGGCCACCCCCGAGCCGCGCAGGCAGGGCCCCACCCACCCCCAGGAGAGGGCGTCCACAGCCGGCATCACCCCGACATCCCGGAAGCGCCGGGTGAAGATCACGTTTCGGGTGAGCAGGCGGTGGCCCTGGTCGGTCACCTCCTGCACGCTCTTCATGGCCTGACGGCAGCGCGCCTCGAAGTCCTCGGGCACGTCCTCGGCCAGACCTCCGATCCGCACGTAGGAGACGGTGAGGCGGGCCCCGCAGCAGGCCTCCAGGAGGTCGTAGATAACCTCCCGCGCCCGAAAGAACACGAAGATGGGGGTGATGGCTCCCAGGTCCACCACGTTCGCCCCGATGCACACGAAGTGGTCCATGATGCGGGAGAACTCGGAGAGGATCACCCGCACGGCCTCCGCTCGCGGGGGCGCCTTTATCCCCAGCAGCTTCTCCACGGCCAGGGCCCAACCGTGGCCGTTCATAAAGGCTGAGCAGTAGTTGAGGCGGTCGGTGTAGGGAATGACCTGCCAGTAGGTCCGCTCCTCCGCCATCTTCTCGAAGTTGCGATGCATGTAGCCGATCTCGGCCTCCGACTCCAGTATGGTCTCGCCGTCCAGGCGGGCTTGGACCCGGAAAGCGCCGTGCATCGCGGGGTGGGAGGGGCCGATGTTGATGATCATGCCCGGGCTGGCCTCGGGCACATCGAGGAGGCGGACCTTGGGGGTCTTGAGCACGTGGCGCTTGGCGGTGGGGTAGTCCTTGCGCATGGGATGGCCCACGAACGCCTCGTGGGTCAGGAGACGGGAGAGGTTCGGGTGGCCCCGGAACACAATGCCGTAGAGGTCCCAGGCCTCCCGCTCGAACCAGTTGGCCCCCTTGTAGACGCCGACGAGGGTGTCCAAGGCGGGATCGCTCTCGTGGAGGCCCACCTTGAGGCGGAGATGGTGCCTCCGGGATACGGAGTAGACGTGGAGGACCACCTCGAAGCGGTCCCGGTGGTCTTCCTTGTCCAGGTAGTCCACTCCGCAAAGGTCCAGAAAGAGCTTGAAATCCAGCTCGGGATGATCGCGGAGCAGGGTGGCGGCTCTGACCCAGGCGCGGGGGGAGACCCTGACCGCGAGATCGCCCCGGAACTCCTCGACCGCCTGCACGTCCTCGCCCAGCGCCTCGCGGAGCACACGCACCGGGAGGCTGCTCGAGCCCGCGGCGCCGGCTGCGGTTTCGACGGTGCTAGCCACGGTGGGTCTCGGGGGGCGGGGGCGGGATGACCCGAAGCGGGATCACGCCCCGCGGGGGGAGGCCCTGCTTGAGCCGTTCCGCGTCTTCGCGGGCCCAAACCTCCCGCCGCGCCCGCCGGTCGACGGCCCCCTCTCCCGAGGCTCCCAGCCGGTGCGCTCCCTGCGGCACCTTGGCCTGCTCTCCCTTCTTGATGCGCTCCTGGATCTTCATGATGGCCGCGAGCAGGGCCTCGGGCGCGGGCGGGCAGCCCGGCACGTACACGTCCACGGGGATGATCTCGTCGATCCCCTGCATGGTGTGGTAGGAGCGGTAGAAGCCCCCGGAGGAGGCGCAGACACCCATGGAGATGACCCACTTGGGCTCCGGCATCTGGTCGTAGATGGTCTTCAGGATCGGGCCTTGCTTGTCCACGATCGTCCCCGCCACGAACATGAGGTCAGCCTGCCGCGGCGAGAAACGCAGCACCTCCGCCCCGAAGCGCGCGATGTCGTAGTGTGAGAAGGAGACGGCCATGAACTCGATGGCGCAGCAGGCGGTGCCGAAGGGCATCGGCCAAAGCGAGGACTTGCGGCCCCATTTCACGACCGCGTCCAGGGTGGTGGTGATGATGTCCCCCCCGGCGTGGACGCCGGGGTAGGTAGGATCCACGAACTTTCCCTTGAAGAGGTCCAAGAGTCCCATGCCGGAACCTTCTCTCCCCGGTCTCTTGTGGAAACCTCGGGCCATCCGCCCTGCCGCCGCCGGCAAGATGCGAAGCGGCCCGGACCCTGAACGGACGCCCCGCCGCTGGCACGAAGGGGTGACGTCGATGGGTCGCGGCGTATGATATCGCATCCCCCCCCGGGCCGTCACGGTTGACGGGCGGTGCTCCGGCCGCGACCCGGAGGGATGTAGAATCAGGCCTCGAGGAGGTCTCATGTCCGATCGACCGAAAGATGGCGGGACGAAGGCCTCCCCGGAGGGCGGCTCGCCGGTGTCGACGGGAAAGAACGGCTCCTCCCGGCAGCAGAGCCAGCAACTCAACAACCTGCTGATGGCCATTGTGGAGAGGGAGATCGGGCGGGGCGAGGCCCGCGATCCCGCGGACTGGACGCGGCTGCACGCCCTGGCCGTGGGACACCCGGGTGCCTCCGGCCTCGTGACCGCGCTCGAGGAAGTCATCCAACAGAGCAACCAGGAGGTGGCCGGCCGCTTCGGGAGCACGGGCCTGGACGCCAGCAAGATCCGGCAGAGCGTGGTGCAGCTGATTCGGTTGTCCTTGCTGAAGAAGTTGGGCCTCTCCGATCAGCTCACGGTTGATGCGAGCCCTCGCCCGGAGGGGGAGGCCAAGAAGCCGGTTGGAGACAGCGCGCCCTCTTGGCAGCAGCTGAGCGATCTGCTTCTCGCGATCACGGAGCGGGAGATCGGCCGGGGCGAGCCGCGCCGCCCCGAGGACTGGGCCCGCCTGCAGGCCTTAGCGGTCGGCCACCCCGGCGCCTCAGATCTGGTGACCACACTGGAGGGCGCCATCCAGCAGTGCAATGAGGAGATGACCACTCGCTTCGGCGGCGCGGGAAGCGACCTCTCGAAGATCCGGCAGAGCGTTCTCACGCTCATCCGGGTCTCGTTGCTCAAGAAGCTCGGCCTCCCCGGCGGGGGCAAGGCCAAGGAGAGCTGAGGGGCCGGCGGCTCAGCGCCCGGCGAGCTCGCTCTGGAGACGAATTCTCCACTCCCGGGCCGGTCCGTAGCCCTCCTGGACTCCCAGGGCCCGTTCCATGAGGCTCAGGGCCTCCTGCGGCCGTTGCAGGCGGTACAGGCAGAGCCCGGCGTTGAAGAGGGTGGCGGGGTGCTCCTTGTACAGCCTCAGGGACTCCAGGTAGCAGCGGAGCGCGTCCAAGGGCCGTTCCAGGGCGCTGTAGATCCTCGCCAACTCGAAGGGGAGGTCGTGATCCATGGGATAGAAGTGGTCCCAGGCCTGCTCGAGGGCCCGGACCAACTCCCGCCGCACGGGATCCGGCGCCTTCTTGGCCTGGTCGGCCAAGGGAATCGCGAACAGGCTGACCAGGTGGGGGTCCCCCTCTCCCACCCGGAGGAGGCCCAAGATCACGTCCAGGGACGGGGCGGGCAGCTCCTTGCGGATGCCGGTGACCAGGGTGTAGTACTCACAGGGGCCGAAGCCGTCGATGGCCTGGTGGAATGCCGACTGCGTCTCCGCGAACAGCGCCTCCGGGGCTCCGCCCAGGAAGGCGGACACCTTGAGGCTCTTGTTCCGGGATGAGGAATGGAGAGCCAGCCCCCCACGCTCGCGGAAATAAAGCCCGACGGCGTGGTAGTTCACCATCATGGAGAAGCCGCCGTGCAGCGCCATCTGGGGATCGGCGCGGACGGTCAGCTCGTCCTCGTGGGTGTAGCCCTTGTCCCCGGACAGCAACAGCATCCGCCCGCTGGCCATGGCCATCAGGTTTCGGATGCCCTTCAGAGCCCCGATGGGGAAGAGGAATGACGTGTCGCCCAGCCGCGTCCGATAGGCGGCCAGGATCCGGTTGAAGACCTCGTCCTCGTAGTAGTCGTCCTCCACCGGCCGCTGCTCGTAGCGGGTGGAGACCCGCTTCAGCGTCTCCGGATCCGGGAGGCCGTCTTTTTCCTTTCGGGTGGAGGCGGTGGTGACCAGGCTCTCCTGGAGCGCCCCCTCTTTGATCCAGAACGCGTCCTGGGCGGTGGTGTCGAAGGCGTAGTTGGCGACTACGGCCAGGGGGTTCCGCAGGGTCCCCGCGGAGAGCGTCTCACCGGAATGGGTGAGGGTGATCTTATCGTCCCGCTCCAGATCGAAGGTCGCAAAATCGAGGACCCCCGCTTCCACAAAGGGCCGAAAACGGTCGCGCGCCCGCCAAGCCTCCAGGTTCGCGGGGACAAGGTCGGTCATGACGTAACGAACGTTGAGACCGGCCAGGAGGGGGATCCTTTCCTTGAGGGCGAGCAGCTTCTTCAGGAAGAGGAAGCCGAACTTCCCGGACCCCGCCGCGACCTCCAGGATGTAGATGGGCGCCTTGGGGTCGAGGGGGCCGAGGAAGGAGCTGGCCCGGACGCAGTCCCGCAGGAAGCCCGCGATCACCCTCGCGTAGGCGTTGGCGATGAACGCGTTGCTGGTCACGTAGTAGGGCGTCCGGCCCGTAGTCCAGGCCGCCTCGCCCTTTTGGCCGTAGAAATCCCGCTGAAGCCGCCAGATCAGGGACTCGGACAGGCGCTTTTTCTCTTCCAGGACGAAGGTGGCGCTCTCCGGTGCCGGCGGTCCCGCCCCGACTTGCTCCATTTTTGCTCGCTTCCGTCCCTGGAAAAGAACAAGCCGGGGGGCCCAACGCCCCCCGGCTCCGCTCGTCCCCCGCTCAGAGCCCGAGGAACGAGAAGTGTTTGAACATGTCCGAAATTTCCTTGAAGATGTCCTCGCACAGCTTGAGCCCGATACCCAGGCTGTCGCAGGTCGCCCCGATGACCTCGCTACCCTCGTGGACGGCGGTGCCCCCCGCGTCGACGGCCTTGCTGAGCGCGTCCATGATGTGCTGGGCCTGCTCGCCGATCTGCGTGAAGTCCTGGAACACCTGGCTGTGCTTCTCGTGGCAGTCGTTCATGGACTGGGTGGTGTGCTCTTGCTGCTGCTGGTGCAGCTGGTTGAGCTTCTCCTCGAGCTGGCTGTGGTGCTCGTCCAGGTGGTGGTGGCAGTCCTCGTGCTTGCTCTGGATCTCGGGCATCACGCTGCTCTGAACGTGGTCGTGGTAGTCGTGGGTGTGATCGTTGACGTGGCTCTCCGATTCCTTGATGCCGCTGACCGCGTCGTTGTGCATGTAGTGGCTGACGTCCTGCACCTTGTGGTGGAACTCGTCGTGGAGATGATTCGCCCCGTCCCGGAGCTGGTGTCCGGTGTCCTCGGCATGGCTCAAGACCTGGGCCACGTCGGGCTCTAGGCCGTGGACGTGTTGCTCGAGCTCCTGGACTCCCTGGTGGGTCTGTTGCAGCGCCTCCTGGGCATCATGGTGGGCCGCGTCCAGCTTGTGCTGCACGTCCTTCAGGATCTGGTCGGCGTGATGCGCTTCTTCGTCCAGATCGTGCTGCTGGCGCTTGATGTCCTCGAGCAGGTGCTTCGCCTTCTCCAGGGCCTGGGGCCAGTCCGCATGGATCTCCTGAGAAACCTTCTTGATGGATTCCTCCAGGGCGTCGAAGGCTTTGAACCCTTCCCCGAAATCGTTGATCAGGTTCTTGACGTCGCTGAGCGCTTTGCTTGCCGCAGCTTCTAGATTCACGGAAATCCTCCTCTACCTACGCAGTTTTCTCTAAGCGACGCTAAACCTAGCCGAAGTTGATACCGACGGTCTCGCAGGCACCCTTCACCGCTTCGATGGCGGCCTTGAAGGGCTCCGAGAACTCGTTGACGGCGTCGACGTGGCCCTTGGTGGCGGTCTTGTGCTCGTCCGAGCTGGCCTTGGCCCCGGTGACCTTCTCCACCATTCCCTCGATGGCATGGCAGATCTCGTCCGTGGCCTTGTCCATGAGCGACTTGAGCTCCTCCTCGATCTTGTTCTTGGCCTCGTCCATGATCTCGTGCGACTTGGCCTTGACCACGTTGTTCAGGAGGTCGGTCGCCTGGTGCTCGAACTGATCCCCGAGGCTGTGGGCCGCGGAGAGGAACTCGGTCACCTTGGACGTGGTCTCTTGCAGGTGCTGGTCCATGGCGTTGTGGAACACGTTCTGGATGAGGTCGCCGATGCTGTTCTTGCTCTCCTCGACCTTGTGCTGCAGGGCCTCGCCCGCGGAGTGGACCTCGTTCTGGGCTTGCTCCAGCTGGCTGTGGCCCTCCTCCACGCCCTCTTTCACCTTGGTGAGCGAGTTCTTGAACTCCTCGTGGGCACTGTTGAGGTCCTCGGCGCCCTCCTGCATCTTGCTCTGGAAGCTGGTCATGGCGTGGCCCGCGGCCTCGACGCCGTTCTTCAGCTCGTCGCGGGTGTGCTCGAGGGTCTTCACTTCCTCCAGGCCCTTCTCGATGCCCGCCATGTCCTGGTTCAATTCCTGGAGGTGATGGGTAGCATCCTGCTTGAGGGCGGCCAAGGCCTGCTCGATCTCATGGAATATCGATTGGGCCTCTTGCTCGACCTGCTCGAACGTCTTCAGGAGATCGTCTGCGTTCTTCTCCGCCTCCGCCCCCCTGTGGACGAGCTGGTCCATCTCTTGTGTGATCTTGGGGAGGTCATCCCCCAGCTGCTTCAACGTCTCTTGGAGATCAGACATGATCAAAAACTCCCTTCAAGCTCATTTCCCGGTCCGGGTTAGCCGAGACCGAGGGTCATGGCCTTGATCAGCTCGTCGATGATGGGCAGGATGGCCTTGCAAATGGCCAGGAGAGGCACGAACTCCCCGATGGCGGCGGTGACGGCCGCCCCCGCCGTCCCCTCCACGATGTGCTCCACCAGCTCCTGGACCAGCTCCTCGATGACCTCTTCGATGGCGTGCTCCACGGTCTGCGCGATCTTCTGGGTGACCTCTTGCTCGGCGTGCTCGACCATGTCCTTGAAGATGTCCTCGCCGGTCTTGATCAGTTCCTGGCCGACCTCTTCCGCGGTCTGCCCGAACTGGTTGAAGAGGTTCGTGAAGTTCCCTCCCAGCTCACCGAGCTGACTCGTGAACTCGCTGGTGATGGTCTGGGCGACGCCTTGGGTGGCGTGCTCGAAGGTGTCCTTGAGGGCGCTGGCGATCGGCCCCCCGAGGTGCTCGATGATGTCGTGGAAGTGATCCTCGGTCTTGCCCTTGAGCTCGCTCAGGTTGCTCTCCAGCGAGTGCACGCCCTCGCCGAAGGTCTTGAAGGTGTCCTGGGCCATATGGTCGAGGTCGCCCACGGAGTGATCGACCTCCTGGTGGGTGTGCTCCACGGTCTGGAAGCCATGCTGATCCAGGTTCTGGTACTGCTCGTGCAGGTGCTGCTCGGACTGGGACAGTACCTGAGAGTGCTCCTCCTCCGCGTGCTCCAGATACTCGAGGGTCCCGCCCAGGTGGGTGTTGGTTCCCTCGGTCACGGCGGTGTGGAGCTGCTCGAACTCTTCGTTCAGCTCCGCATGCTCGTGGGTGAGGGTCTCGGTGAACTGCTGCACGAGCTTCACGAAGTCCTCGGCGTGGCTCGCGAAGCCCTCCTCGATGTGGTCCACCTGGTCGCCCTGCTGCCCGACGCTATCGGTGCCGTGCTGGACCACGTCTGAGGCGGCGGTCAGGTGCTGGGTGAAGTCGTGTACGTGTTCAAGTGGGTCGGCCATTGCTATTCCTCCGCTCCTTGCCTTAAGTGCTCACGCCGCCCTAGGTCAGAGCCTTGATCGCGTCGATCACGGGCTCGATGGGCTTCAGGACGTCGGTGATGTTCTCCACTTGCGAGGCGATGCCCTGGAACTTGCCCATGAAGCTCTCGTGGTGGTCTCCGATATTCCCGGTCAGGGTCTCGAAGGCGCTGTGCAGAGGGCCGGAGCTGCCGGTGAGGGCGTTGATGGCCTCCTCCATGAACTGCGTCCCGACCTGGCCGATGGCCCCTTCCGTCATGTGCTCCAGGTTGCCGTGCATCTCGCTCATGGTGCTTCCAGCGTGGCTCACGAACTGGGAGATGGTGTCGAGGAGGCCGTGGGTCTCCTCGTCGTGGGTGCTCTTCACCTGGTTGAGCTCGTTGGTGAAGTGGTCGGTGTTGTCCTTGACGGAGTGCACGGCGTGGTCCACGTTGTCCTTGAAGGTGTTGACGAGGGACTCGGCCTCGTGGGCCTCCTCCTCGACGCTCTTGTGCAGCTGCTCGATCTTCTGCGTGAGCTCGGTGATCTTGTGCTTCTTGTCGTCCGCCTCGTGGTTGATGTTGTTCTCGACCTCCTGATGGGCGTGCTGGACCTCCTGCGTCCCTGCGTGGATCTTCTGCACGAGCTCTTCCGTCTGGTGCTCGACCTCGCCCGCTTTCTTGACCAGCTCGGCGTAGTTTTGCTTGAGCGTCGCGCCGTGGCTGTCGTAGTCGTGCTGGGCCTTCTCGAGCTCCTCCATGAGGTGCTGGAGGCGAGTCTTGGACTCGTCTCCGACGAGCTCTATGCGCTCGTCGAGCATGCTGACTCGCTTATTCAGCCCTTCGATGGCCTGCTGAGCCTGCTCCGACTCCGAAGCCAGCTTCTCCGCTGCGGCCTCAGCTGCGGCTAAGGCCTCTTGCATCTCTGACTTTGCCATGACTTATCGAACCTCCATTCGGTTTGCCGCAGGGGTCATCACGCGGGCCGGTCCGGAGCCCGCCTCGTCGCCCCGCGTTTCACTCGCTGACCGCATGACCGGATCGAAGCTCCTCGTCCCCCCTCATCATCACTTTCGCTTTCGTGCAAATGTACGAACGGCCCCTGTTGTCGACTGTGACTGCCGACACAAGGAAGGGATTTTCCGCCGCGCGGACCAGGAGGCGGGGCAGGGTGAGGTCGCGCGCACCTCACCCCTGCTCGGGGACAAACGACCCTTCGGGCTCCACCGCATGAATGTTTTCCGGGAGGGACAAACGAGATAGTAGGACCCTTAGCGCCGGGCGTCAAGGGTTTTTTTATAATTTTCTTCTACCGACAACTAAATTGCGGCTGGCTCCTCGGTCAGGCCCCGTCCTCCAGGATCCCCGGCGAGAGAAGTTCGGCCGCCGCCTTCAGGTCCTGTAAGTTCTTCTGATACATACGCTTCAGGCTTGGCGTGGGAGCGTTCGTGAGTCGGATCTGGTAGTCGTTGTAGATCTTTTGATACTTTTTTCGTATCTCGTGCTTGGGTGCACCGGGAAGAACGCCGAGCAGCTCGGCGGCTTCCTCCAGTGACGCCCCCCCCGCTGCGGGAGCATGTCCGCGCCGGGGGGGAGGAGCGGCGCGGGTCGCCTCGTGGGGGGCCGGGGGAGGCGTCGGCCGACGCGGGGCCGGGGCGGGCTCGGCGGCCCGGCCCGCCCGGCCAGGGGGGGCCGGCTTCTCCAGGCTGATGTCGAAGCTGACCGCCCCGAACCGGACCTGCTGGCCGGGCTTAAGGATGGCCCGGATGACCCGCTGGCCGTCGATCCAGGTGCCGTTGGCGCTCTTCTGGTCGGCCACGATCCAGGTGTCCGAGTCCCGCTCGATCACCGCGTGCTTGCGCGACACCGAGTTGTCATTGACGACCACGTCGACGTGGGGATCCCGCCCGACCACGCTGCGGTCGCCATCGACCCGAATGGGATCGCCTTCCGAGGGTAAGAGCCAAAGGCTGGTCATCTGTTCCGTTCCTCGGCTGTCCCCCGCGCGCACCGCCCGGGGGACCCCAAAGCCTGCTTTCTTCCCCGCACCCCCCTCGGTTAAAGGGCCTTACCGAGTCGGCCGCGAGGCGGTGGGTGCGTGCGGGGTCCAGCTGATCACCAGCGTTACCTGCACCGTGTTGTCCACCTTCTTGAAAGGGGTCAGGGTCTGGCCACCCGACCCCGCCCCCGCGGCCTGGGCCAAGGCCTGGCTAGCGAAGAGGGGAATCGTATTCAGAGCCGGAAGGTTGCGGAAGGCCAGCTTGTCGCCCACCTGTAGAGAAAGCTTCTGGGTCATGTTGACGGTCAGGGTGTTGTCCCAAGTGGTTCGGAAGTCATTCGTGACCTGCAAGTCCTCGTCCGCGGCGAGCTTGCTGTTGAACGTGTTTTGCTTGGTCATCCCGAACTTGACGTCGTACTCCGCAGTCACCCGACCACCCACGTAATGGTCCTTAGTATCCGGGTTCGGGTTCGTCTCTTTTTGATCCGTGTAGGTGGCCTGGACGCCCAGCTTGAAATCGCCGTTGTCCCGGCTGCTCCAGAGGTAGCCGACGCCCAGCCGCCCGGCCACCTTGCGCTGCACACCGCTGAACAGATCCCGATCGTACGCTCCTTCGGCGCCCCAGAAGACGCGCTCGGTGATCCGTCGCTCGAAGCCTGTGTCGAAGGAGTACTTCTCCGCCTTGGTTGACCGTACCGAATTCGGGAAGACCACGCAGGTGCCTGTGCAGACCTTCCCCGGCGCCCCGGCCGTCGGCTGGATGAACGAGGCGTCCCCCACCGCATACGAGGTGTTGTCCGTGGCATCCTGCCTCATGCCCGATC
>DATMQU010000075.1:0-4830 GCA_035566715.1 Vicinamibacteria bacterium | reverse complement strand
CCCCGCCCACACCGACGGCGACTCGGTGATCCATTTCAAGAAGGCCAACGTCATCCACGCCGGGGATCTCTTCTTCAATGGCCTGTATCCCTTCATCGACATCGACAGCGGCGGCTCCTTCACGGGCGTGATCGCGGCCGCAGATCGGATGTTGGGAATGGCCGACGAGAAGACCCGCATCATTCCCGGCCACGGCCCCCTGGGTGACCGCCTAGCGCTCAAGGAGTACCGGGAGATGTTGGTGTCGGTGCGGGGTAAGATCGAGCCGCTGGTTCGCGCGGGGAAGACGCTAGCCGAGGTGCAGGCGTCCAAACCCACCGCGGCCTGGGACGCCAAGTGGGCCAAGGGCTTCCTGAAGCCGGAGATGTTTACGGAGATCGTGTACACCAGCCTGTCCCGGGAGGCCAAGTCGGGCCAGAAGTAACGTGATGAGCGCCCGGCCCTACCTGAGCTCCCGGTTGCGGGAGGTTGGCACCTCCATCTTCGCGGAGATGACACAGCTCGCCGTCCAGCACCAGGCGGTGAACCTGGGCCAGGGCTTTCCGGATTTCGACGGCCCCGACTTCGTGAAGGAGGCCGCGGTGGCCGCGATCCGCTCCGGCCACAACCAGTACTGCCGAACGAGCGGATTGCCCGAGCTTGTCCGCGCCATCGCCGCTCACCAGCGACGCTTCTATGGCCTCGACTACGACCCCGAGACCGAGGTGACCGTCTACGCGGGGGCCACGGAGGGGATCTGCGCCACCCTCCAGGGTCTGCTGGAGACGGGAGACGAGGTGATCCTCTTCGAGCCCTTCTATGACGCCTACCCCGCGGCCCTGGCCATGGCGGGGGCGGTGGCGCGGGTGGTGACGCTAGGGGGGGCCGGGTTCCGCTACGACCCCGCAGCCCTGGAGGCCGCGGTCGGCCCCCGCACCCGGGCCCTCCTCCTGAACAGCCCCAACAACCCTGCGGGGAAGGTCTTCACCCGCGACGAGCTCGCGCACATCGCGGAAGTCTGTCGGCGCCACGACATCCTGGCCATCACCGATGAGGTCTACGAGCACATCGTGTTTGAGGGCGAGCACATCCCCCTGGCCAGCCTGCCCGGGATGCGCGAGCGCGTCGTCAGCATCTCTTCCACGGGCAAGAGCTTCAGCCTTACCGGCTGGAAGATCGGTTATTCCTGCGCTCCCCCGGCCATCACCGCCGCCCTCCGCACCGCCCACCAGTTCATCACCTTCTGCAACGCGACTCCCTTCCAGCACGCGCTGGTGGCTGCTCTGGAGACGGGGGACGCGTACTACCAGACGCTGGGCGCCGACTACCGGGCCCGGCGGGACCGCCTCTGTCGGGGGCTGGCCGAGGCCGGCTTCCGCGTGCTCACGCCGGCGGGGACGTACTTCGCACAGGCGGACATCCGGCCCCTGGGCTTTGAGGACGACGTGGCCTTCTGCCGAGAGCTTCCGGCCCGGGTGGGCGTGGCCGCCATTCCCACGAGCGCCTTCTACCGGAACCGAGCCGAGGGTCGCCACCTCGTGCGGTTCGCCTTCTGCAAGACCGACGCGACCCTGGACGAGGCCATCCGCCGGCTCAAGGGCCTTCGGGCACGTTCGTGACCGCCCGCAGGGGTAGGTCCCGCCCGTCCCCCGGGTAGAAGACCCGCTCCAAGAACAGCCCCGAGGGGGGGGCGGTGAGACGCGCGGGCGCCCCGGAGCGTTCGCGGAGGAACCGGGCCACGTCCTCGCCGTGCAGAGCCCCGCGGCCCACCTCCGCCAGCACCCCCACCACGCGGCGCACCATCTTCCAGATGAAGTGGGAGCCCTGCATCCGGATGAGGATGAGGGCGCCTTCCTCCTTGAGGTCCACCCGATCGACGAGCACGCGGGTGGAGGTCTGCTCTTCGTCCTGATCCGAGAAAGACCGGAAGTCGTTCATGCCCACAAAGAGGCCCGCGGCCTGCCGCATGCGGTCCACGTCCAGGGCGTCCTTGATCCACCATACGAAGGGCTTGGCGAAGGCCGTGCGCCGGCGCGAGATCTGATAGAGGTAGCCGCGGGCCACCGCCCCGTGGCGGGCGTGGAAGCTCCGCGCCACCTTCTCCACGGTGAGGATATTGATGTCCGGGGGCAGCTCGTCGTTGAGGGCGCGGCGGAGCGGGTGGGGGGGGGTAGTGGTTTCGAGGTCCAGATGGGCCACCTGTTGGAGGGCGTGCACCCCGGCGTCGGTGCGTCCCGAGCCGTAGAGCTCGAAGTCGGTGCGCCCGGACACCGCCCCCACCGCCCGTTGGAGCTCGCCTTGCACGGTGCGCGCATTCTTCTGGAACTGCCAGCCTCGGTAGCGCGTCCCCGCGTATTCGAGGCACAGCTTGAAGCGGGCCATGGGGCCCGAAAGCTAACGCCCCCGACCCTCCGCGTCAAGACGGCCGGGGCTTTGCTAAACTCGTCTCGTGGGAGGCTTTGCCCGCGAGGTCGCCGTTCCATGAGGCTGCGCGTGCTCAGCTACAACATCCATCGGGCCATTGGTGTCGATCGCCGCTTTCGACCGGAGCGGATCGCCCGCATCCTCGAGGCCCACGATCCCGACGTCGTCCTCCTGCAGGAGGTGGACGAAGGGGTGCCGCGCTCCCGGGAGATGAACCTGGCCCGCGAACTGGCCGGTTGGCTCGGCTATTGCCACCTCGCCATCGGCCACAACGTCACCCTGCGCAAGGGCCGCTACGGGAACGCCACCCTGAGCCGCCATCCGATCCAGCGCGAGCGCAACATCGACCTCACGGTGGGCCCCCGCAAACGGCGCGGGTGCCAGCACACACGCATTGCCATCCTCGGCCCTTTTGGCCGACGCCATCCCCTGGAGGTCTTCAACCTGCACCTGGGCCTGTCCGCCCGCGAGCGGCAGAACCAGGTGGGCATGCTCACGCGTTCGCGGGAGTTCGCGGCTCTCTCCCCGGATGTGGCGTGTCTCGTGGGGGGCGACTTTAATGACTGGCGATCACAGCTTCAGCCGATCTTCCTGGATCGGCTCGCCTTTCGCTCCGCTACCGGCGGCGATCGTCGGCGGGAGCGGGCGGTCCCAACCTTCCCTTCTTTCTTCCCCCAGGGCAGCCTAGACCGGATCTACTACCGCGGCCCCCTGCGCCTCGTCGCGGGCCGTCGCTGCCGGCTCAGCCTCTCCCGCGTGGCCAGCGACCACTTGCCGATCGTGGTCGATTTCGACCTCGCCTGACCGCGGAGGGACTCCGCCCGCGGGTTCGGCAGGCCCCCCTCCGACCAGAGACGACGGCGGGCTCCGGAGCGCCACGTTTTCGGGCCCGCCCTCGCGTCCGGTCGTCGACTCCTAAAGAGTGGACCCGTTACTTCCGCCGTTTGTAGGTGATGCGCATCCCGGGGGCCTCCTTGCCATCCGGACCCGGGAAATACATGGTGAAGACGCGGGTGTCGGGGTCCTTGTACTCGGTCACCGCCTTGATCCTCGCCGTCTTGCCACTCATGTCCAGCCCCTCGATCCAGCCCGTCATGGTCTTCGTGCCCGGGTCGTAGGTGCTCTCCGAGATCTGGAGCCCGGTCGACATGCTGTCCACCCACGTACCCACGTACTTCTTCTTGGCGGGGTCGTAGCCGGCCACGCCATGCCCCTGGAAGGGTTGGCTCATCATCTCGCTCTTGAAGTCGGTCACGAGCCAGAGGCCACCGAGCATTGTGCTCGTCTCCACGCCCTTGGACGCCGGCGGTGCACCCGGCCCCAACATCTCCACGGTGGCGTCCCAGACCCCGGCGTCGCTCTTTAGGACCTCGTGCTCGGGCCCGGGCTTCGGCAGGGGGGGCATCGACGGAGCGGCCTTCTTGGCCTCTTCGGACTTCTTGGCCTCCTGGGCCCCCCCGATGTTCGCCCCCAGGCCCAGCAGGCCCAGGGTCAGCAAGCCACACACCCACCTCGCGGTCTTCATTTTGTTGAACTCCTTGATTTATCTGCTTAGGGCAGCCTGCTGATTACTCCAGATCGCGGGCCGGGCGTCAAGGGCGTCTGGCGCTTTTGACACTCCGGAGAGCTCCCCGCTAGCATGCGACATCGGACCTCGCCTGACTACCTCTTGTGTGATGCTTAGGAGCTGGCGAGGGACCCGCCCGGGCCGGTTGCGTGAGAGGCCCGGTGCGCCCTCTTGATGAAGGCTGAGCACCTAGGTGGCGATTTGCACTTACAAGTTCCGGGCGCGCCCGACGCCGCGGCAGCAGCGCCGCCTGGCCCGGGAGTTCGGGGCTGCACGTTGGGTATATAACCGGGGCCTGGAGACGATCTCTCGGGCCTGGCGGGAGAGGGGGGAGCGGGTTACCTGCGTTGATTTCTCGCGCCAAGTTACCAAGCTGAAGCAGGCCGAGGTGCCCTGGCTCAACGAAGTCTCGAGCTACGTGCTCACCCAGTCCCTTTGGGATCTGGACAAGGCCTTTAAGGCCTTCTACGCCAAGCGGGCCCGCCATCCGCGCTTCAAGAAGAAGCACGGGAAGCAGGCGGTCCGCTATCAGCTGGACAGTCGACTCAAGAACTCCTACATCGCCGGGTCGCTCCTGGTCCTGCCCGGTCTCGGACCCCTGAAGCTCGTCTGGTCACGGGTACCCCCAGGGCGACCAAAAATGGTGACCCTGAAGCGCGACCCGGCGGGACGCTATTTCGTGTTTATGGCTATGGATCGGGAGACGTTACCCCTCCCCAGGGCCGATCGTGTCGTGGGTTTGGATGCAGGGCTCTCTGCGGCTGTCACCTTTGACGACGGTACCAAGGTCGCGCCGCCCCGCTATTTGGAAAGGAGGCTGAAACAGCTCAAAAGGCGGAGTCGGGCACTCTCCCGCGCCA
>DATMQU010000074.1:0-2786 GCA_035566715.1 Vicinamibacteria bacterium | reverse complement strand
CCCGCGCCTCTACCCCCGAGAAGCGCACCGGCCTCAGCTTCCGACGGCACTTCACGAGGGCGGGAAGACACCCCTACGACGAGTTGACCTGGGAGCAGCGTTCGGCCGTCATCAATGACGAGCGCGGGCAGCCGGTCTTCGAGCAGCACGGGATCGAGGTTCCGAGCACTTGGAGCCAGACCGCCACCAACATCGTGTCCTCCAAGTATTTCCGCGGGCAGATCGGATCTCCCCAGCGGGAGCGGAGCGTGAAGGTCCTCATTTCCCGCGTCGTGGACACCATCCGGAGCTGGGGTGACGCCCAGGGTTATTTTGCCACCCCCGAGGATCTGGAGAGCTTCTCCGACGACCTGACCCACCTGCTCGTCCAGCAGAAGGCCGCCTTCAACAGCCCGGTCTGGTTCAACGTGGGCATCGAGAAGCACCCCCAGGCCTCCGCCTGCTTCATCAATTCCGTGAATGACACCATGGAGTCGATTCTGGGCCTGGCCAAGACCGAAGGGATGCTCTTCAAGTTCGGCTCCGGCACGGGCTCGAACCTCTCCTACATCCGTTCCTCCCGGGAGCCGCTGGCGGGAGGGGGGACGGCCTCGGGGCCGGTCTCCTTCATGCGGGGCTACGACGCTTTCGCGGGCGTCATCAAGAGCGGGGGCAAGACCCGCCGCGCGGCCAAGATGGTCATCCTCAATTCCGACCACCCCGACATCGATGAGTTCATCAACAGCAAGGCGGACGAGGAGCGCAAAGCCTGGGCCCTCATCGATGCCGGCTACGACGGCTCCTTCAACGTCAAGGGTGGGGCCTACGACTCCGTCTTCTTCCAGAATGCCAACCACTCCGTGCGGGCGACCGACGAGTTCATGCGGGCGGTGGTGGAAGACCGGGAGTGGCAGACCAAGTACGTACTGACCGGCGAGCCCTGCCAGACCCTCCGGGCGCGCGAGCTCATGAAGCGGATGGCGGAGGCGGCCTGGCAGTGCGGCGACCCCGGGATGCAGTTCGACACCACCATCAATGACTGGCACACCTGCCCCAACAGCGACCGCATCAACGCCTCTAATCCGTGTGTGACCGGGGACACCCTGGTCGCGACCGCAGAGGGCTGGCGACGCATCGACTCCCTGGTCGGAAGGACCGCGCGGATTGTGGGTCTCGATGGTCAAGCGCACGTCGTGACGCGGATCTTCCCCACGGGAACCAAGCCGGTGTTTCGGCTTCGCACCCGCGCGGGGTACGAGGTCCGCATTACCGCCGACCATAGAGTCTGGACTCTCGAACATGGTGACGTGGCCGTGCGTGACCTAAAGGCCGGTGACCGCCTCCAGCTCCAGGGAGCTGGTTTCGGTAGGCGGGCTCTGAGCGAGCGCCTGGCCCTCGCCGTGGGGGTGGCGTTGGGCGACGGGTGTCTGACGCGCTCCTATACCTCCGGCCGCCTGCAGGAGATCGTGATCCTGACCATGGCCGCGGGGGAGGCGGGACTGCTCAGGGCCATTGCGGGAGCCGTCAACGAGGAAAAGCGGCTGCGGAGGGCGGTGGGCCTGGCCGGCAACCCCGGGCCCGTTCGGGTCAGCGTCCAGAGCAGCGTTTCACGGCTGAGTTTTTCGTCGCAGCCAGTCGTCGACCTCTTCAAGGAGTTTGCGGTTCTCGACGAGGGCAGCGCGGGCAAGCGCTTCAAAGAGGAGGTCTTTGACCTCGACCGGCCCTCGCTGGCCGCAGTTCTCCGCGGCCTGTTCACCGCCGACGGCACGGTCGCTAACTACGGCGACAAGGGGCAGTACGTATCGCTTGACTCGACTTCTCGGGAGCTACTCCAGCAAGTGCAGATGCTCCTCCTCGGCTTCGGCATCAAGTCCAAACTCTATGGCGGGCGACGCAGCGGACGGACCGAGAGCCTCCTCCCGGATGGCAAGGGCGGCACGAAAGTCTACGCGGTTCAGGAGATGTACTCTCTCCGCATAAGCCGATCCTCGCGGATGATCTTCGAGCGCGAGATCGGCTTTGATGCCGGGAGCACCAAGGCGGAGACGCTGCGCGTCTTGAACGATGAGTTTGCGGCGTATCGTGACGAGTTGGCCGACGAGGTCGAGTCAATCGAGGCGCTTGGCGAGCAAGCGGTCTTTGATTTGACGGAGGAGGCCACCCAGCACTTCGTGGCCAACGGCCTCCTCGTTCACAACTGCTCGGAGTACATGTTCCTGGACGACACCGCGTGCAACCTGGCCTCCCTGAATCTGATGAAGTTCCGGGGGGAGGACGGGGAGTTCGACACCGAGGCCTTCGGGGCGGCCTGCCGGACGCTGATCACGGCCCAAGAGATCCTGGTCGACAACGCCAGCTACCCGACGCCCGCCATCGACCGCAACAGCCACGACTACCGCCCCCTCGGCCTCGGCTACGCGAACCTGGGGGTCCTCCTCATGGACCGCGGACTGCCCTACGACTCCGACGCCGGCCGGGCCTACGCCGCGGCCATCACCGCCCTCATGCACGGCGAGGCTTATGCCCAGAGCGCCCGCGTGGCCTCGGCCATGGGACCCTTCGCGGGCTACGCCAAGAACACGGAGCCCATGCTGCGGGTCATAGACAAGCACCGGCAGCACGCCCACATGATCGACTCCACGCAGGTGCCCAAGGACCTGTTGCGCTCGGTCCTCACGGTGTGGGACGAGGCCTACACCCTGGGCGCCCAGCACGGCTATCGCAACAGCCAGGTCACCGTGCTCGCCCCCACCGGCACCATCGGTTTCATGATGGACTGCGACACCACCGGCATCGAGCCCGATCTC
>DATMQU010000073.1:0-3189 GCA_035566715.1 Vicinamibacteria bacterium | reverse complement strand
CGCTCACGTACGCCACCCAGCCCACCAGGAAGGAAGCGAAGTCGCCAAAGGCGGCGCGCGCGAACACCACCGGCCCTCCGTCCTCGTCGAACCGCCGGCCCAGAACCGCGAAGGCCAAGGCCACCGGGAGCAGGGCCAGGCCCGTGACCGCGAAAACGAGCACGCCCGCCCGGCCGGGAGCCAACCCCGCGACGGTGGCGGGGGCGAAGAAGATCCCCACCCCCACGATGCCGTTCACGCCCAGGGCCAGGAGCTGGAGGGCCCCCACCGGGCGCTTCTCCTCGAGGCTGGGTGCCGTCACCGGCTCACCGGCTCCACGAGGAAGGAGGGGACTTGGCCTCCGCCCGAGGTCACGTTCGCGAGCGAGGTGCCGGAGAGGCGGGTCAGGAAGCCCTCGACCTCGCCGTTGAAGACGTAAGGGTCCAGGTCCACCACCAGGTCGCGGAATCGAAGCTCGGGGGTCAGCTCGGGGAAGCTCTGCCGCCGCAACTCCACCCGGTCCTGCACCACGTAGGAGGACTTGAGGGCCTCCGCGAGCGCCGCCTCCCACTCCGTTTGCGAGAGCTCCCAGCCGATGAAGACGCCCTTGCCCCCGTATTCGTCGTTGGGCTTCATGACCAGCTGCTCCCGCTCTTCGCGGATGAACGCGGGCAGGTCCAGAGCCCGGCCCTTTCGGAGGGTCCGCCCCTCGCGCACGCGCCGCGTCCAGGGGATGTGGGCCTTGATCGCGGCCTGCTCGTCGTCGGTGAAGAGCGGCTGCAGCTCGTCGTCGGTGAGCACGGCGAAGATCGACTTCTTGTGGAGCGGCTTGCATCGAAAGGGATTGACCAGGACCACCGCCCGGTCCTTGACCGCCTGGACCAGGGCGGGAAGCTCGCGGATCCGCTCCAGCAGCTCGTTGACGAGCAGCCGCTTGTAGACGATGTCCACGGCCTGACCCTCCCACCGCAGGACCCCGCCCTCGTAGGTGAGCTGGCGCGGGTCGCACACGAGCGCCTGATGGCCGCGGCTCGCGAAGAACTCCCGGGCCATGTGGTGCTCGGTGCGGGTGGGCACATCGTCGTAGTCCACGATCGCGATGGTGGGGCGCTCCTTCCGCCCCCCCGCCTCCCGATAGCAGGAAAGCAGGGTCTCGAGCAGCCGTTGCTGGGTCTGGAAGCGGCAGAGGCGGTAGCGCTCCTGGAACTTTTTGAGGATGGGCAGCTCCAGGAAGACGTCGGCCAGAACTTCCGCGTAGCCGGCCCCGGCCGGGGTCTCCGCGTTCAGCTCCACGAACTGGTAGGCGGAGGTGGTGAGGAAGGAGTCGAGGCGGGAGGTGGGAGAGGAGCGCCGGTAGCCGGGGTCGAGGGCGACCAGCGCGCGCTCTTCGGCGGTCAGGTCCACGCGGTCCCAGAGGTCGCGCCCGAGCGCGGCCTCTACCTTCTCGATGGCCCGGAAGATCCCACGGCAGACCGCCCGGATCTGGTCGTAAACGGCGGGAGAGACGAGGTTCGGCCGGGGGAACGAGCAGAGCATACGTCCGCCAAACGTCAGATTGGCCTTGCGCATGCGGTCGAAGAAGCGCTCCTCCAGCTCCTGAGCGAGGCCCTTCTCGTCGCGAAGGAGGGCGTGGTAGTCGCGGATGGCCTCGTCGGCAGCAGGGTCCATCTACCAGCCGGCGATGGCCCGCTCTCCCCGCACGTCCGCGCCCCCGAAGAGCGTCCCCGTCTGCGGATCGATGCCCACCGCCGTGACCGCGGTGGGCATCCGGAAGGGGCCCACGATCCGCAGGTCGTGGCCGCGCCGGCGCAGCTCCTCGAGCACATCCCAGGGCACCCGGCCCTCGATGGTGAGGACCCCGGGCTGCTCTCGATGGTCCCGGAAGGACTGGCGCATGTGCTCGGAGTTGATGCGGGGCGCCTCGATCGCCTCCTGGATGCGGAGGCCAAAGTCGATGTGGGCCAGGAGCACGTTCAGGTTCTGCTGGTCCTGGCTGTCGCCCCCGGGCGTGGCGAGGGCGAGGTAGGGTCGGCTGTCCTTGAGGAGGATGGTGGGGGTGAGGGTGATGCGCGGCCGCTTCTTGGGGGCCACCACGTTCGGGCTCCGGGGATCCAGGCTGAACTGCTGCATGCGCTGGGACAGGGGTACCCCGGTGTCGCCGGCGATGAAGGCCCCGTCCAGCACCCAGGCCCCGGAGACCACCGCGGAGAAGAGGTTTCCGGCCGCATCCACCGCGTTGACGGCCGTGGTGTCACCGGTGGCGCCCGAGGGGGGGCCGGTGAGGGCGGACCCCAGGGCGGGCGGCCGCGCCCCCCCCGGGCTGCCGGGCCGGTGGGCATGCGAGGCCACCTTGGGATCGATCAGGCTTCGCCGCGAGGCCGCGTATTCCGTCGAGAGCAATGCCTCGGTGGGGACGGGCACGAAGTCGGTGTCCGCGTAGTAGGCGTCGCGGTCATCGAAGGCGAGCTTCATGGCCTCGGTCACCGTGTGGAGGTAGTCCGCGGATTGGAAGCCCATGGCCCGGAGGTCGAATCCCGAGAGCAGGTTCAGGGTCTCGAGCATCACCGGCCCCTGCGTCCAGAAGCCGGCCTTGTAGACGTCGTAGCCCCGGTAGGTGGCCTTGACCGGCGGCTCCACCCGCCCCCGGAAGGTGGCGAGGTCCTCGGCGGAGAGGAGGCCGCCCCCCTCCCGGGCCGCGTTCACCAGCCGCCGGGCGACGTCGCCCTGGTAGAAGACGGCGCGCCCGGCCTCCATGGCCTTGGCTCGGTCCTTCGAGCGCTTGAACGCCGCGTCATCCGCGGAGGCGATGGCGCGCAGCGTCCGGGCCAGGTCGGGCTGGCGAAAGATCTCGCCGATCGCGGGGACCCGGCCGCCCGGGTAGTAGACCGCCATCGTCGAGGGGTAGAGCTCGCAGTTCTTGCGTTCGCGGACGAGCGCATCGTGGAGGATGCCGTACATGGGGAAGCCGTCCGCCAGGTCGATGGCGGGGGCCAGGACCTCGGAGAGGCGCTTGGTCCCGAACTGGGAGAGCACGATGGTCATCGAGTCCAGCACCGCGGGCACGGTGGCGGCGCGGGGGCCGTGGAAGTCGATGTAGGGCTGACCGGCCCAGACCTCGGGTTTGGCCGCGGCGGGGGCCAACCCCTGGCCGTTCACGACCAGGACCCGCCGGCTGCGGGCGTCGTAGAGCACGACCGGGGCCTCGCCCCC
>DATMQU010000072.1:0-5518 GCA_035566715.1 Vicinamibacteria bacterium | reverse complement strand
TCCTCTTTGATTCGTGCTGGGACCCCCTACCCCGTTTGGGCCCGCAACATCCGCCTATTCCGGGCGTTCACAACTCGGGTTGGGTCCAGAGTCCGGGGGCGAGGGCGCTGGCGGACACCAGCCAATATCCCCGCCTCAAGGCGTATGTGCAGGGCGTGGTGGCAGCCTTTGCCACTGACGACCGCGTTCTCTTATGGGACGTCTGGAATGAGCCCGGCGCGGACAACGCCGGCAACTATCCGAAAGAGGAGGTGCCCGACAAGGCCGCTCGCGTTACGGCGCTGCTGCCCCAGGTTTTCGAGTGGGCGCGGGAGGCCAAGCCGCGCCAGCCCCTCACCAGCGGAGTGTGGGCCGTCGATACCTCACCGGACGGGGCAAACCTTGGAGAATTGCAGCGCATTCAGCTGCGCGAGTCCGACATCATCAGCTTTCACAACTACAGCTGGCCAGAATTCTTCAGGCGCCAAGTGAGGTGGCTAAAGAAATACAACCGCCCTGTGATCTGCTCGGAATTCATGGCGCGGTCGGCGGGCAGCACATTTGATACCGTGCTGCCGATTGCCAAGGAAGAGGCGGTGGGAGCGATCAATTGGGGTTTCGTCGCGGGCAAGACCCAAACGTACTTGCCCTGGGAATCGTGGCGGCATCCGTGCATTCTCGAAGAACCACCGGTGTGGTTCCACGAGGTCTTGCGGCCCGACGGAACACCCTATCGACAGGCGGAGGTTGACTTGATCCGCCGCCTCGCGGGAAAGCAGTAGGTGTTGAGGGTAGTGCCCTTGAGCGCTTCGCGCGGAGCCCGCGCCCGAGCCAGGGCTTCCTTGCCTGACGTCCCCCCTCGCCGGGTCTGGCGGAGGGGGCACCGCTGAGAGTTGCCAGCTACCCCTCACCACGCGCCCACGCTTCGGCGTCGGCGGGATCTCTGAAGGCACGGATCTCGACCGAGGTCGCGGCGGAAAGTGCCTCACCCATCCGACCCATCCCGTAGGTGGCGTCGCCCGCCGCCAACACCGCCCATCTGCGAATCCCACGCCCGGCCACGAAGTTCACGCGCGCCTTGCCCTCCTCGACCGATGGCGCATGCTTCAGCCTTCGCTGATCGTGTAGCACTCCCATCCCCGGCCGATAATCCTTGCTTGCCAGAGCGCCATCGATGGCGGCTTGCCACTCGGTGAAGGTGACCGGCTCTTCGCTCTCGAGCACAACAAGGCCGTTAGAAATACGCCACGAGACGGGCATAGGAAATCCCTGACTCCCCAGTGTAAGACGTCTCCCTGAGCGGTCGCAAACGCTCGCCCGCGGCCACTCACCTGCGGGGGGCGCCTCTTTACCGCGGTCACCACGACTCCAACACCGCCAGAGCGCTACCCCACACCGCAGCCCGAGTCCCGAAGCAACCTGGAGAGGGATCGTGACGGCAAAGGCGGCCCGTCGCCCAAATAGGCGCAATGACTTCGGGCTACGCAGGCTGCGACCTCGCTCCGAAAGGGCGGATCCTACCGCAACCAGCCCGGCGGGACTCCTGAGCGGCGCCCGTCCTCCAGCACGTTTTCGAGAGCGGTCTGGGCCGACGCCAGCTCGGCCGCGGCCCTATCCGCCATCGTCTTCAACTGATAGATCGAATACATGACGCGCTGTCCGTTCCCGTCGTACTGCGCGGGCTGGCCAAGGCGGATCATCCGCTGGAGGGCGTCGTTGCGCCGTTGCGCTTCGTCGACCCGGGCCCGAGCCTCCGCAACCCGTCTTCGCCAGCGCTCCTCGTTCTTGGGAGAGGCCTCCTCCGCGCCACCAGCGCCTGCTCCACCCGCGGCCGCCCCCCCCTCCCCCTTGGAGGTCCCGCCGTCATCGACCTTTGGGGGCTGCGCCTTCGGGTCGTTGGCGAGCGTGCCCTTCGTTGTTGTGAGGTCTTCTTCCGTCAGGGTTCGCACGCTGGCTCCAGCCTCCCGGACCTTGCCACGCCGTTCGCGCTCCTTCTTGGCCGCGTCACCTAAGGACTGCCCGGCCGTAATCGATGGGAGAACGACAAGGCAGGCGACAGCACCCAACGAGCTCCTAACAAATCCTCGTTTCATAGGACTCCTCCGACTCCAGCGGGCACGCGCTGCGCTCGGCAACGGCAGGACATTAGCCCGCATTCCCTCATGCGGCTGGACCGACACTACATCCCGCGATGGCGGCCGGTCAATATCGACGAGGTGGCGACGCTGTTTCGCTGCGGCCAGGTCCCACAAGCGCCTCATCTCGGCTGAATAACAGCTGATACTCGTGACGGACGCCTGCGGAATCATCGTTTCCTTAACGCCCAACGAAAATCCCTCCCGAGCCCGGTGGCCACCACACATCCTTAACTTCACACCGAAGCCCATGCCGTCTACAATGCCCGCCAGAGGACCGGAGATGACGCGATGAAGGCACTGTTGGCGCTCTTTCTAACCCTCCTGGGCGCCCCTCCCCCCGCTCCCCCTGACTACTCTATTCAGGCTATTCGCTACGGCTCCGCCCTGAACGAGCCTGTGGCAGCCCTGGTCATGGGGGCGCCCAAGGACGAAAAAATTGACATCGCCATGGTCATTTGGTTGATCCGGGGTGGCGGACGGGTCATTTTGTTCGACAGCGGCTTTCACCACGAAGTCTGGTTCAAGTCCTTTCCCACCACCGAGTACCTAAGCCCCGACGAGGCCGTGAGGCTTGCCGGCGTCAAGCCCGAAGACGTGACCGATATCATCATCAGCCACGCTCATTGGGATCACCTGGGAGGAATCGACCTTTTCCCTAAAGCCACGGTCTGGATTCAGAAGCAGGAGTTTGCCTACTACACGGGTGATGCCTGGCAACCCGGCGGCCGGCACGGCGGCATCGACCCCGATGACATCAAGGCCCTCGTGCAACTGAACACGGGAGGCCGCCTTCGCCTGGTGGATGGAGATGACGTGGAGATCCTCCCGGGCATCCGGGCTTACACCGGCGCCCGCCACACGTATGCTTCGCAGTACATCCGCGTAGAGGGCAGCCCGCCTTTCGTCCTCGCCTCGGACAACTGCTACCTCTACCGGAATCTCCTCGAGCACAAGGCCAGCGCGACCTTCAGCGAAATGGACCAGCCCGCCAATGTCAAGAACCAGGATCGTATGATCCAGCTCGCTGGCTCCGTGGACCGCGTCGTTCCCGGCCACGATGCCAAGCAGTTCGAGAGATTCCCGACGCAGGGCCGCATCGCAAGAATCCGGTAACTCAAGAACACCGTTGCCTCCCGGCAGGGAGCCACGTTTCTCCCGACCGACCCGTGTCCGCGTCATCCTCCAGGGACGACACTACGGCCCTATTTGTGAGTCATTGCCCTTAGTAGGCCGCGATCATGTCTACTTCTATACGGGCCCCGCGGGGGAGGGCTGCGGCCTGGATAGTCGAGCGCGCAGGCCGCTGTTGGCCGAAGAAGTGGCCATAGACCTCGTTCATGCGCGGGAAGTCAGCCAGATCGACAAGGTAAACGGTGGTCTTCACCACATTCTCCGGCCCCATCTTGGCTTCTTTCAGGACAGCTAAGAGATTCTTCATGACCTGCTCAGTCTGGGTCCCGATATCCCCCTGGACGAGCTCGTTCGTCTTGGGGTCGATGGGGATCTGGCCGGAAGCGAACATGAACCCGCTGGACACGATTCCCTGTGAGTAGGGGCCGATGGGCTTGGGAGCATCGCTGGTGGAGATCAGCGTCTTCTCCCCTCCTGGCGCCGTACGCGGCTGCTGCCGGCGAGCCGTCGAAGGCGACTCCTTTGCGGATGCAATGGCGCCCATGGCCAGCGCCAGGGCGGCGGCAAGGATTGGCCTCATAGTTCCTCCTCACAGGGTTAGGCCTCAGGGCACCTCAAGGCCGGCTACCTTCAGACTGATGAGCGCTCTTCCGTCGTTCCTAATCCACTCGGCCCCCGCTAGAGACCGGCGCCCGGAACTTCTGGCATTGGCTCTCGCTAGGTCAGGCGCATTTCCAACGTGCTCTACGTGACACCCAGATCCTCAGGCCCACTTGAGCGTCGTCACCGAATCGCCCGCCAGGGATACCTCGGTCGTCCGCGGACCGAACCGCAGCTCGACACGTCGCGGGGCCGCGGCCGCGTTCGTCAGAACTAGGGCATAGCTTCCGTCGGGGTTTCGCGCGGCGACGTGCGCGACGGGCTCGGGACCCCCTTGCGAGGCGATGACGACCGCGCCGCGCGCCATGGCCCGGGAGTAGTGCGCGAAGGCCCAATACTGTCCGCTGCGCGTGACCTCTTTCGTCTTCGAATGGACGGTTACCAGGCCGCCGCAATCGAATGGGCCGACTTTGGGCTTGCCGGCTTCGTCGAGGGCGATATTCCAACCCATGATGCACCGTGCGCCGTTGCGCAGGATGCCCGCGAATGTCCGACTCCACTTGGCCCAGTCGGTTAGATAGGCGGGGTCCGTGTAGTCGGGGCCGCCCTCGGTCCAGTACATCTCGACGTCGGGATGGGCGGCGAGCACCTTTTTCATCCACTCCGATTCGCCCAGATAACCGTGCCAGGCCACCGCGTTGCTGTACTGACGCACCGTGGGATCGTCCAGCTCCGCAATAGCGCGGCCCCAGAGGTTGTAATTGTGGTCGATCAGCCAGATCTTGCTCTCGATCCCAGCCCGCTCGAGCGCGGGTCCCAGGTACTTCCCCACAAACCGCACCTCGATCTCCTGCGGGAAGAGGCAGGCCGGCATGCTGCTGTCTTGGTCGGTATCGACTTCGTTCTGAGGCGACACTGCGTTCACGAAGACGCCCTCGTCCTTGTAGGCCTGCAGGAACTTCACAAAATAGTCAGCGTAGGCGTCCAGGTAATGCCTACGGATAGTTCCTCCAAGCATCGAGTTGTTGTCCTTCATCCAGTTGGGCGGACTCCAGGGCGTGCCCAAGAGGAAGAGCTCGGGGTTGATGGAGCGCGCCCGTCGGATGACAGGAAGGACATACGCCCGGTCGGCGTCGATCGAAAAGCGCTTGAGCTCCGGATCGGGCTCGCCCTCGTCGTAGCTGTAGACCTTTCGCGCATAGTCGCTCGATCCGATGCATGTCCGGCACACGTTGAGACCCATCTGCTTCGGATTGAACAGTTCTTGAAGGAGCGCCTCGCGCGCGCCCTCCGGCATCTCCCCCATCACGGAGCAAGCGGCGTCAGTGAACGCAGCGCCGAAGCCGAGGATCGGTTGCACGGCCTGGCCCGGCTCCAGAATCACGGCATCGGCCGCCGGCCCTGCAGACGCCTGTCGCCATCGGAGCGGTGGCGCCGGGGCGTATCGGGTCTCGGGCGAGGTCACGCGCACGTCGACGTCATTGGTTATCGTCGGTCGGTTCTCACCTGAGGGGGGTAAGGCGAGAACCGACCGCGTAGCGGCCAAGCCGGTAGTGACAGCGATCAGAAAGCTTCGGCGAGTCCGTATCGTCATACGGGCACTCCTTTCGGGTTTGGCCGCGATTCTTCACTGGTCTGTCCAGCGACGGGAGCTTGGCTTACCCTCAACA
>DATMQU010000071.1:0-15019 GCA_035566715.1 Vicinamibacteria bacterium | reverse complement strand
AGCCACGAGCATGGCGCGCGTCCGGGCGCCCAGCTCCCGGTACTGCTGGAACGAGTGTGTGATGGAGCTGGAGCTTCCCACCATCTGGAAGCCATAGATTGGGTCCTTGTAGACCTCAGCAGCGGGCGCCAGCTCCGCGATCACCTGCGACCAGTCGGCGTCCATCTCGTCGGCCAGGATCATGGGCAGGGACGTCTGGACTCCCTGCCCGAACTCCAGCCGGTTCACCTTGACAAGGATCTTGCCGTCGGGCCTGATCTGTACGAAGGCGTCCGGCGGGTAGACCTTCGGTGCGGGTGTCGCCTGACCTGCCTCTTGCGCAGACAGCGGGAGGTCGAGATGGAGGGAAACGATCAGGCCGCCGGCCATCGTCGCGGAGACACGGAGGAAGCTCCGCCGGCCGAGGAGGAAGTCGTTGGCGGCACTGGTTGCGGCGCTCATGCGATGCCTCCTACGCCAGCTGATGCGAAGCCGCCTTGATGGCCTGACGAATGCGGACATAGGTCGCGCAGCGGCAGAGATTCCCGCCCATCGACTCCTCGATGTCGGCGTCGCTTGGTCGGGGCGTGCTCTTGAGAAGGGCCACCGTGCTCATGATCTGTCCGCTCTGGCAGTAGCCGCACTGGACGACGTCGTGCGCGACCCAGGCGCCCTGCACGGCGCGCCCGACCGGATCCTTGTCCATGGCCTCGATGGTCACGATCGGGCGACCGCCGACCAGAGAGACCGGGACCACGCAGGAGCGCGTGGCGATGCCGCCAAGATGCACCGTGCAGGCGCCACAGGCGGCGATCCCGCAGCCGTACTTGGTGCCCGTCATCTTCAGGTCTTCGCGCAAGACCCAGAGCAGCGGAGTGCCGGGATCGACGGTGACGTCCTTCTGCTGACCGTTAACGGAGAGCTTGTAGGTTTCCATGACGACCTCCGGACTCAGCGATTCCCGGGACAGGGCACTCCCGCGTCGACCCACCTGCGGGTGGCGGCGACGAACTGCTCTAGCGTCAGCGGGGGCAGAGTGCGCGCGGTGCCGTCGATCTGGCGGCCGGGATGGAAGGCCCAACGGACGAGGGGCTCTTCTTCGTGGTGCTTCACGAGACCCGGCCCATCGAGATTGTGGTTCTTCGAGCGATCGGTGATGGCCCGGCAGACCTCGGTGCTGGACAGGATGTTCCCGCCGGTGTCCTGCCAGCGCATGGACAACGGCGCCAGGTGCCAGCCGCGGCCGCCCGGGACGCCGGTACTGTCGGCGTTGGACTCCTGATGACAGGTCACGCATTGCAGCGCCGGAACACCCTTGCCCTCGGGCCCGCGCACCACGTTGGCGAAATGGCGATGTCGATCGTCACCTTGTTGAGGATGGCTCGTGGCGGTGTGGCAGTTGATGCAGCGGGGAGAGGTCAGCACGGAGTAGACCTGTTGCCAGGCGGCGAGACCCTCCGCGGCCTTCAGGGCGGCCGATTCCCGGGCAACGTGGTCGCGGGCCGAAGCGAGGGAGGCCGAAGCGGCCCATGCCCCGCATGTGACCAGAGCCAGCGAGGTTGCCCGCAGCGCTGTCGGGGGGCCCATGAATGATCTCCTTCCGGGTTGCCGTTGCACGCCTCAAGGTTCATGTTTCTGTTGCCCACGTGTCCAACACACTGTTGTTATCGAACCAATATCCGGAGCCTATCGATATGGAACTACGGCATCTGCGCTACTTCGTGGCCGTCGGAGAAGACGAGCACTACGGACGCGCCGCGAAAAGGCTGCGTGTGGCCCAACCCGCACTGTCCAGTCAGATCCAGGACCTTGAGCGTGAGATCGGATTCCAGCTCTTCGACCGCCTGCCGCGGGGCGTTCGCTTGAGCGCGGCCGGAAAGGTGTTCCTGGAAGACTGCCGGCGGATTCTCCAGGAACTGAACGACGCGGCGGTCCGCGCCGAGCGTGCGGCGCGGGGGCTGATCGGGACGCTGCGGGTGGGGTTCACGGAGAGCGCATCCTGGCACGGTGTCGTTCCCGACTCCCTCCGGGAATTCCGCCGAAGGCACCCGGAGGTGGAGCTGCAGCTCAGTCCGCTGATCTCGCTGGATCAGGTGGAAGCGCTGCGGTCGGGCCGGTTCGATGCGGGGTTCGTCTACCACGTGCCGAGACCCGATCCGGATATTGACCACGTTCAGGTCGGCTCGCATAAGGTCGTGCTCGCCACGCCACAACGGCACCCGGTGTCGAGGTTCAAGCATCTCCGCCTGCGTGACCTGGCCGAAACCGACTTCGTCTGGTTTCCACGGCGTCAGCACCCAGCGAACTACGACCGCCTTCTCCAAGCGTGCTCACGCGGTGGTCTGACCCACCCACGGATCGTTCAGGAAGCCGCGGATGAGGCCACGATGCTGAGTCTGGTTTCCTGCGGTCTGGGAGTCGCGTTCGTCACCGACGCGACGCGCTGGCGCTGTCCCAAGGACGTCCAGCTTCGGAGGGTCATCGACCTGCGTCTGCCGATCACGCTATCCCTCGTCTGGAGGAAGGCCAACCGGTCGCCGCTGCTGGCCAGATTCGTGGCGGAAGTGCTTCAACTCGTCGAAACGCGGGCGGTTTCACGTACCGCGAACAGGGGCGCCGATTCGATCTCGTAGCTCACGCCGCGCGCACGTAAACGGCCGGCGGCGATTGCTGAGGACGCGTCGCGTATCCCAGATCCAGAAGCCCGGTTAGGGACGTCTGCTTCAGCCCGCATGGGAGAGTCGGGCCGCCCTCACGCTCCTCAGTCCATCACTGCGATCGCTTCAACTTCGATCAGGAATCCAGGATCGGCCAGCGATGAGACGCCAATCCACGTCGAGGCGGGCATGGCCGGGCCAGGGAAGGACTGTCTGAGGGCCTGGCCCACGGGTTCGGCCTTCGCCGGCCCATAGTCCACGACGTAGATTCGGAGGCTCACGACGTCCGCAAGGCTGCCTCCGGCGGCTTCGACGGCAATCCGTACATTGCGAAATGCCTGTCGCGCCTGAGCCAAGAGATCGTTAGCGCCGACCAGCTGCTTTTGTGCATCCCAAGCGGTCTGACCCGAAAGGTAGAGTGTTCGCTTGCCGGTTGCGACCACTACCTGGGAGAAGCCGTACTCGTCGCTTCGAAACAACGACGGCGGATTGATGTACTCCTTGGCCATGCTCTTCGCCTCACGCGAGCTCAAATCAGTTCATCCAGGATTAAGCGACGACCCCTCTGCCGGGCCGATCACGTCCGGTCTTGGCTTGGGTCAGACGGCTTGAATGTCTCACCTGCATGCCCCCCCTCCCGAAGCGCCGTACCTTTCGGTGGTCGAGATCGAAGAGCCGTATCGTTGAGCTAAAGAGCGGACTCTCTCCTCCCCCCAACGTCGGCCGAGCACGACGGATAGGCCGCAGGCGTCGCCGGGCGCGCACGGCCGCGCGCTCCGTGTGCCGGGTGCAGCGGAGAAGCTCGGCCAGCCTCATGCGCTCGTTCGGCCGCCCGGGCGCTCGGCGGGTCGCCGTGGACGCTGCTTGGCCGATACCGACTGGATAATCGTCCGCCCGGGGCCGCGAGCCATCGGCTTCGGATGGGTTGCCACCGCCTCCTTCATGAGAGCCCGTACCGGGGCACTGTCGAGCACTTGCGCCCGCTGAACGACGAGGTGCCGGATCTTGCGGCCGGACCCACGAAGAAGACGATGAGGATCAGTCAGCTCAGCTCCGCGAGTGAAGAAGAGACTGACCCAACGCGGGTAGAGAGCGATCGAAAGGATCAGGTCGGATGGCCGCTCCGTGGGGCCAAACGCGATGGCCAGTGCGTTGTAGTTGTCGTAGACGAGCTCGACCGCCCCCGGCAGTTGCTTCCGGACCTTGGCGCGTGCTTGCCGAGCCACGCGAGCCACCTCTGGCCGGTACTTCGCTATAAAGCGCGCGACCTGCCTCTCAACGGACCCTCCCGCCATTGGTAATACCTCGATCTTCCGCCAGTCGTGGGTGGGACAGCCGAACCATTGGGATAGCCTAAGAAGCCACAGAGTCGACCACCTCGGCTCGATCCCATGGTGTTAGGTGGCCGAATCACTTCCCACGATACGGGCGTTTCAACTGAAGCGGATAGTAGCCTTCATCGAAATGGCCCTTGGACTGCCCTTTGAGACCGTCACGCGCCCAGCGTCCATTCTCAAACCCGCAGATGCACACGGCCTTGCCCGTACGTCCAGGCCCTTGCTTGTCCGAGTCACAGTCCCTGGCCAACCAGCCTAGTTTCCCTCGCCTGCTGATGCTGTTCATCGACACGACCAGGTCAGGGAAGGCTGGATGAAGCCCCCGTTCATCCGTCCCTTATGTGGCTCATAAAGCTTCGGCAAGGGCACCCAGCTTCAGGACGGTGCTCCAGTTGCGGCCGGTACCGCGCGTACCAAGCCTCCTTTCAATCAAAGCGTTCGTTAGGCGGGAGCGCCCCACCCCGTCCGGATAAACGATGTAAGCGTGTCGGCCCTTGGCGCGGACGACCTCGCGACCCTTAATGGCGCTCTGGAGGGCGGTCACGTCCTCGCGACTCGGCGCCTCCTTCAGGAACATGACCAGTAGATGGCTGGGATCTCGCTCAGCTTCGTCTGGAAATGGGTTGCCAGCGACGAGGGTTTTCCAATCAGTGGCCGTGCGGACGAAGAAGTCCGTCTCAAGACCGAAACGCTTCGCGGCGCTATGTTCGAGCGCGTGTTCCAGCTGCTTAGCCGCGTGGACCTCACTCCGAAAGACCAAGTTACCACTTTGAAGCAGTGATCGGACGTCCCGCATGCCGAGCGCGGCAAGGAGCTGACGCAAGTCAGCCATCCCGATCTTGTTGTGTCCAGGTAGGTTTACGGCCCGGAGCAGGCCGATATGAATCGTCATCAGGGGGAAGACTTCACGGCGAGCAATGGGCACCCCGCGAGCAGGTTGAGTCTCCTCCACATACGTTCATACCCCGTACGCCCAGCTGACCGGGTCGTTCAGCTGCGGCAGCGCCCTCGGCCCGCCGGGCATCCTAACCGAGCCAAGGCTTGGTCCTTGGCCACCAGCGCCGGACGTTCCGACAATACACCTCGTACCCGCTTCCGAACTGTGCGGCGAGCGCGCGCTCCTCGTAGAGAACCACGAAGCAATGAAAGAGAATCCAAAGGACGGCAGCGTAGCCAAGCAGCACGCTGCTCGCCAGCACCAAGCCCTGACCAAGCACGATCGCCAAGACTGCCACGTACATAGGATTGCGGAGGTAACGGTATTGTCCCGATACGACAAGCCGGGTGGGTGGTGAGACTGGTGCGGGAGTGCCGAGACCCACGAGTGCGAATCGAGCGAAAGAGTCCAGGAGACTTGCCAAGCCCGCGAGGAGAATAACTGCACCCACGAACCGTATGCTGGACGCATCCAAGAATGGCCGGCCTGCCCTCCAGCCCGTCAGCCAGAATGGAATCCATCCCGCAACCGTGCCCGGTGCTAGGACAAGGAAAAGGAGTGAGCCAACCAGAGCCCAGGACCTCCTAGTGCCGCTCGCGTTCTCGCTATCTCTCCTCGGCGCCATCTGCCCATGATTAAGAGAGGTGGCAAGCCGTGATCACGGGGCAGCTCTATCCTGACCGTGGTTCGTCCCCTGCCTCTCAAGGATAGGTTGTAGCTCGGCAGCCCGCATGGCGTGCTACTCCGTCGTAGGGCTGGCCAGTAGGTGACGAATGGCCATGAGAACGGGTCGGTGTATCTGGCCTTTGACCAGCCATGAGATCGCAAACGCGACGATGGCGATGGCCTCCGGCCAGAAGATCGGCGCCTGCGTGACTAGGGAACTCGCCGCCCAGAGCACGCAGCCGATCATCGTGATCCCACAGGTAAGGCACACGGCATCGCGCAACTGCTTCTCAGGCGGCCGATTGCGCTTGTCGGGAATGCTGGACTTACGAAAGAGCCAGACAGCGAAGAGGATGAAGGCGGAGAAGAGCAAGACCGCCGCCACGTAGTGCACGACCCGCAACCCGGGGCTCCACCAGGAGGGTTCGGACAGACCATCAGGAGCTGCAGTCGGGAACAGAGCGACGCCGAGGGCAGCACTCCCACCCACCCATCCGACCACGCGATCCGCGATAACGTCCTTGTATCCCGGATAGCTGAACAAGAAGAGCCCCAACGAGAAGAGCACCCCGACGAATACGCTCACCGCACCCGTGTAGTAGTACGCGCTGACCGAGGGCAACAGGACCCAGCTGGGCAGCCCCTCGGTGGGACGAAGTCCTGCGACAACGTATAGGAGCACCGGCAGGAAAAGCCCAAGAAATCCGATGAGCCGCCGGTGAACAACCTGCGGTAGGTCATTCGGTAGGTTGCCCCTGCGGCTGGACTTAGAGTCTGTCGCCTCTGCCACCTGTTTCTCCTGCCATCCCGTTGGCGGTACCGATCGCATCGCGTAGCGTACAACCCCAAACGGCAGGGGGGGAGATGTTTGACGACGTAAATTGTCGCACGGTTGTTCGTCCGCCATGCGACAATGACCGCCCCCCTAAGGACCGAACTCTCTCGGCATGTTGATACTATCTAGCCTCGATCACCAGCAGGAAATCTCTCTTATTCGTTGTCCGGGGCCTCCACCCATAACATCGGGAAAGCGCTCCACCACAACCAAAGGCCTGCACACGCTGACTGCGGTCACGGTGAAACTCATAGGCTTCGAATTCGCGTATTGCAGCTCCGACGCTCCAGAACCCACGCCCGAGAGCTCACATGGCCGGTCCGTCCTGCCCGGACACGCCGTCCTCATGTAAATGCGGCGGGTTCCTCCCACCCGCATCCCATACAACGCTTGAAACAAGGTTGGATCGATCGTGCCCGAGGGAACCAACTCCGACTTTGGATAAAGCAACTCGAAGCGGCCCCTACCGGTCTCAGTTCCGCTTTGATCGGCGACTATGACCTCAAGCACCACTCTGCGCGTGGGAAAGACCTGACGGCCCGAGCCGACTCGGATATCTTCGTACCTGCCGGTGAATCCTGTCGAATCCTCCCAGATATACTCAATCTGCTTATCGGACAGCTTGCCCCGCAGCTCTGAATCAGATTGGGTGGGATACCCATTGCGATAGGTACAGGCGCTCGCTGCGAGAGCCAGGAATGCGAGTGTCCTCAAGGGAGAGTGCGTCTTCACAAAGGCGTTCCGACTCTGATGAATTGAATGACTTGGTCGATCGTGGTGCTTGCCCCGTGCGCTCCTCGGCTGCGGCCTACCGTGGAATCATCCCGATGGTCCCGAGCCACGTCTCCACCAACTGAGGCCATGATGTTATCGGGAGCTCCGCGCGCCTTAGCCCAAACGCATGGCCGCCCTTCGCATACAGGTGCATCTCAACAGGAACACCTGCCTTTTTCAGCGCAATGTAGTAAGCCAGCGAGTCATTTACATTGTCCACGTGGTCATCCTCAGCCTGCAGTAAAAAAGTAGGCGGCGTCTGGCTGGTGACTGGAAGTTCGGGATTCACAGCAAGATCTTTGTCGGCATTCGGCGGATGACGGACCACGTACTTTGTGGTGCCTTGCTTAGCATCCCATTCCGCTGCGGAAACCGACAGATGTCCCGGATAGATAACCACGGCAGAATCCGGGCGGCAACTTTCTTTGTCGGCGGCATCTACCGCGGAATATAAACGGTTCCCAAAATGGGTGCTCATCGCCGCCACCAAATGCCCGCCGGCCGAAAACCCAAGCACACCAATCTTGTGCGGATCGATGTGCCACTCCGCCGCGTGAAAACGCACCAGCCCCAAGGCCCTTTGCGCATCTTCCAATGCCATCGGTGATTCCGGATACGGCCCCGATTTCGGATACGATGCCGATTTCGGATACCCTCCCTCGCCCGGCACGCGGTACTTAAGCAGGATGCAGGTGATGCCCTTGGACGTAAGCCAATCGCAGACCTCCGTACCTTCAAGATCGATGGCAAGAATCTGGTAGCCGCCGCCGGGGAATACGACCACCGCAGCGCCCGTGTTGCCTCCCTTCGGCGAATAGACCGTCATCGTCGGTTGCGAGACTCGGCCGACATAGGACCACGGCCTTCCGGCAATCACTTTTTCGACCGTGCCTACGACCTCGGGCCCCTCGACTGGCAACGCGTCAGGAACCACACCCGGCCATATCGGCACTTGCGTATGGCCCGGCGATGGCTGCCAGGGAGGCTCCCCGGCGCACAGCCGGGGCTCTCTGGCTGCCAATGCCAGAAAAGCCAGTAGAGCCGTACCCACTCGGAACTCAACTCTCATCGGCGCTTCTCACGGTCCTTAGTCCTTCAGGCTGACTCTCGACGGCGGCCACAGCAATGTCGGGGGGGCGGCGGAGCACAGCCCCCAACCCCGGACGTTGCGTCTCGTAACACCCGAAAGCCTCTTCCACGTCCCCCCCGCCTCTGGCGTGAGGAGGACCGGCTTCACCGAGACTTGAGAGGTTCCCGAACTTCAGACCACGGACGCCCCAGTGGTCGGCCCGCCCGGATCTCGTTCTCCAGGGCGTCCAGACGCTTATCCAGTTCCGCCCGCTGACCGTCGGAAAGGGGAATGCCCGCTGAGTGCTGGCTGAGGCGATCCCAGATCTCCTCAAGTAGGTCTAGCTGTTCCTCTGGAGAGAGAGCATCAAGATTAACGGCCGGTCGAGTCATGCCACTATTCTCTCGCTGTCGAGATCGGGCCACAAGGTAGGGCTAACGCTCCGATCAGCGGCGAGCGGCGCTCCGTTTCCGCGGGGTGCCGCTCGTCCGCTGTAGCCGGTTGGACCGCCCCGCCCGAATCCCTGTCGCCTCGTAGAGGGCCTGGGGAGCCATGTCCGAGCAAAGTCTCTAGTCCCTCCTTCCGGCCGAGGAGTAACGCCATCACTGGACAGACCAGGTCCGATGCCTTTTGCGCGTGCCGAGAACGTTCCAGCAAGTCCTCGTGTCTTAGGGGCCACAGCGTGTGTTTTTCTGGCGCCCTGCGGCCGGTCCCGCCCGCCGCGCTTCACGGGCACTGACGGGTACACTCGGACGAGTCTCAATTGGGCGCTTCAACATGGACCGCCTCGGCGGGCCGAGCTGGGGCAGAAGTGAATCCCGGACTAGGCTGATTCATGATCTACTTGAGGTCAGCAGAGCGATCCGGGGGCTTTGATGAGCGGCCACACCCACTCTCTTCATGACACGCCGGAAAAGCGAATCCGGAGCGCCCTGATTCTCACCCTGGCCGCCATGGGTGCCTCCATCGGGGGTGGGATCCTATCCCACAGCCTGGCCCTGATCTCCGACGCAGGCCACATGCTGGCCGACGCGGGAGCCCTGGGCCTCGCCCTCGTGGCCCAACGGGTCGCCAGCCGGCCGCGCACGCACCTCCGTACATATGGATGGCGGCGGGCGGAGACTCTTGCCGCCTTCGTCAACGCGATCCTGCTTGGGGTGGCCTCCCTCTGGGTGGTGGTCGAGGCTCTGGAGCGGTGGCGGGAGCCGCCGGAGATCCGGGGAGGTTGGATGCTGACGGTTGCGGCCGGTGGCCTCCTTGTGAACCTCGTCGCCGCCTGGGTGCTCTCCCAGGGCCAGGACAGCAACGAGAACACGCGAGCCGCGCTCGCCCACGTCCTCTCCGATGTGGCGGGCTCGGTCGCGGCCATGGTCGCGGCGGCGCTGGTCCTCTTCCAGGGCTGGCGGCGTGCCGATCCTGTCATCTCCCTCCTGCTGGCGCTCATGATCCTCTGGAGCGCCTGGAAGCTGGTGTCTCACACCCTCGACGTGCTCATGGAGGGCGCACCCGCGGGGCTGGTGCCCGGAGAACTGGAACGCACGATCAGGGGGACCCCCGGCGTGGCTGACCTGCACGACCTGCATGCCTGGACCATCTCCCAGGGCTTCGACGTGGTGACGGTTCATGTGATCCTGGATGGCACCCGACACGGGACCGACGTGTCCCAGGCGGTGTGCGAGAGCATCCGGGCTGCCCACGGTATCGACCACGTGACGGTCCAGGCGGAGGCCCCTTCCTCTCCGATCTACTACCAGCCCCTCTCGGAGATCGGTCGGAAACGGCGATAGGCCGATCACCCCTCGCCGTACCGTTCCCCTCTGCCGCTGGCGGGGTCAGCGGGGGAGTCCGGGAGGAACCGGACGGAGGAGGCGTCGGCACAGATAGACGCTCACCGCGATCTCCTCCCGACCCCCGCGCAAGACGGGGACGGTGCCAACGGCCGTGATGTGCTCGAAGTAGGGTGCGTAGCTCACCATTGGCTCTTGCCCGGCCCGGCGACTGGCCAGGAGGAGAACGTCTTGCCCGACAAGAGAGCCCTGGTTGGCCTGGTAGCGAAAACCGCGGGGGTCGGTACCCACGCAAGACACGGTGACTTCGGGGCCTAGGGCGTAGGCCGCCTTGGCCACATCGGACCAGCTGGCGGCGGCGATGGCGAGCCCGGGCTGGGGATAGCCCCATTCCCGGAGTCGCGGAGGGAGCAGGTTCCATTGAAGGAGGTCGCGCGTGGGGTCTCCCTTGGAGAACAAGCCCGGCACGGCCCGGGCCAGCCAGCCCGTCGAGGCATGAGTCACGATCAGGAGGAGGACGATGAGCAACCCCGCGGAGGAGGCCCACAGCCATTGACGCGTTCGGCGGTCCTCGCGCTCGAGGCGGGCCGCGATTGAGGCGCCCAAGAGGGGTAGGAGCATGAAATATCCGGGGGCCTCCCAGTGGGGGAGCCCCCGGCTGCCGACGGCGGTGAGGAGCGTGAAGAACGCGATGGGGCCGAGGGCGATACAGGTCAGGAGCCAGCGCGCTGGGTCCCGGGGCCCTGACCGCAGGGCCCAGAACAGGACTCCCAGCAGGGGGACCCACAGCCAGGGCAGCATCCACGCCGCCTGGCCAATGATGGTGTCCAGGAAGGGGGTGCCTTGCGCTTCCTCGACGGGGATGGCGCGGGATCCCTGAAATCGGAAAGAGGCCCAGTCATGATCGGCGTTCCAGATGACCACGGGCAAGAAGACGACCAGGGCGAGGAGCAGGGCTATGTAGGGGCCAGGCCGCCGGAGGCAGACTCGGTGAGGCTTCGAGGTTACCAAAAACAACCCGCACCCCACGAGCAGGAACGCGCCGTGGTATTTGGAAAGGAGGGCGAGGCCGGTGAAGACACCGAAGCCAAGCCAGGAGCCTATGCGAGCGGGGGGAGGCGCCAGCGCCCCTCCTCCGGGCTCCCTGCCCTCCGGCTGGGGAGCGGTCGAGAGCGTTGCGCGGGCTACGAACCACACGGCGGCGGTGCTAAAGAGAAGAAGCGGCCCATCCGGGAGAACCCAGCTGGCGGCGTTGACCGTGAAGAACAGGCCCAGGTTAAGGGCGACCGCCGCCCAGAGCCCGGCGCGCTCCCCAAAGAGCAGGCTACCCAGGCGGTAGACCAGCCAGGTGGTGGCCATGAACATGAGGATGAAGGGAAGGCGAACCACGATGCGGTGCTCGCTCCCTGCCAGGCGAGCCGCAACACCGGGAATCCAGAAGAGAAGAGGGGGGTGGTCGTAGTAGCTCAGGGCCAGGTGCCGTGACATCACGACCGCATAGGATTCATCGACGCTGAGGCCGATAGGAAGGGCCAGCGCGGTGCGGACGATGGCTCCTGCCGCGACGAGGGCAAGAACGAGACGTGCCGCCGAGCGTCCCAAGACGACCTCCTTCACCACGATCGGCTCATGGGTGGACGGGGCTGGCTCGAAGAGATAGGTCCTCCTTCACGGACCGACCCCTCTCCGAGGCCGCGGTCACCCATTGCGAGCCGGCTTAATCCGCGATACGGAGCCCTGAACTCAAGGCGAGCCCGGCGGGCGGACGCTCGCCCGCAGAGCCTATTTCGCGCGGCACTCGGGATCAACTGGAAACGCCCACGGACGAATGGCTTGAGGGAGGCATCTACCCCCGGTGCTAGACTGCTCCGACTGATGGCGGACCTCCCGTCGACCTCTCCTCCCGACCCTCGGCCCAGCTGGTCCCGGGGTGGGGCCCTCCTCCTTCTCGCCGCCTTCGCCTTCCGGCTGGCCTTCGGCTTGGCGTCCGAGTTTTGGTCGGAGGACGAAACGCAAATCTACCTCCTGGGCTTGCGCTACTTCTCGACGAAGGCTTGGCCCTATTTTGGGCCGGACGTTGTTTGGACGGGCACCCAAATCCCGGGTGCGCTGCAAGGGCTCCTGGTGGGGCTCCCGCTGCGCCTTCTCCCCCTCCCCGAAGCTCCCTTCATCTTGTTGAACCTCATCTCGCTGGCTGCGCTCAGCCTCTTGGCCGTTTTCGTGGGCAGGCGTCTCCCGGATCTGCCGGGTTGGTTTGTGTGGGGATCGTTGTTGACCCTGCCCTGGACGCTGAACTTCTCGACCCACATCGTCAATCCGTCATACGTCCTGGCCGGCAGCATCGTGTTCTTCGTGGGCGCATTCGAAGCCCTGCCGTCCCTGCGGCGCGAGTTCCTGCCCCGGACTACAGCTCACTTCATGATGGGATTCGGCCTTCTTTGGGTCGCCCAGCTCCATCTCTCCTGGGTGCTCCTCACGCCGTTCCTTCTCGGGGCGCTCGTAGCCCGGGCCCGGGAGGGAGCGCGCAACCTGCTCCGGGCAGCCCTCGGCACGGCCGCAGGGGCCGCCCTCCCCGGCAGCCTGCTCCTGCCCACCTTTATTCGCTATGGGCTTTTTTGGGGAGGGGGTGGGATCGAACAGAACGTTCGTCCACGCCTCCTGAGCCCCTGGGCGCTGCTGACGATTGCCGGCCGGTTCCTCTCATTTGCCAGCTTCGAGGTCAATCGCTTCCTGGGGGTCAGCGCCGCCCGGCGCCTCATCCTTCTGGCCCAGAATCCCTGGCTCGTTCCGCTCACGCTGGCCGTGGGTTTGGTCGGGGTCATTCAGCCCCTCCTCATGGTTTGGCTGGGATTCCGGGGCCGGTCGCCCCATCCAGAGTGGACCTCGCTCCGCATCCTGACCGCAGCCACCCCCCTCCTCGTCTACCTCAGCTACTTCCTGGCCGTGAAGGAGCCCTGGGCCCATGCGTTCTACGTGGTCTGCCCGGTCGCGCTGGTCTACGCCTTCTACTGTTGGGATCTCCTCCTCGGGCACCGGTGGTGGCGCCGGGCGGCTGCGGTCTTTCTCGCGACTGGGGTTCTGTTCCAAGTGGGCCTGGTTCTGGCCCGGGCGCCCGCGCGCTCGCTCTACAAGAACCGTCGGGTGGTCGCGGAGGCGATTCGCCACCGGAACCCGGAGATGCTCGGTCACCGCCGACCCTTCGTGCGGGACGCCGATCCCGGCGCCCTCGGAGCGGTGGTGCCGGCGCCCGCAGACCTCCGGATCCTGGGCTCGTCCTGGTCGAGAGCCGTCGGGGGCGTGGCACTCTGGACCGTGACCATCCGCAACGAAGGCACGGTCGCATATCGCGATCTCTGCTTCACAACTGTCTACCGAGGAGCCTCGGGCGAGCCCCAGGGCGCGGGCGAGGGCATGCTGGCGGAGGTGATCCAGCCGGGCGAGTCGCGCACCGTCACCGGGGTGAACGACGGCTTTGTGGCGCCGGAGGCCCAGAGCGGGCAGATGGCGATCGCACGCGCGCAGCGCCTGGTCCCCCTGGAGCCGGTCCCCGGCGGGTAGTGGGCGGTCCCGCCCGGAACTGTGGCATCATTTGCCGGTCGCGTCATGAACACCTCGAGAACGGCTCGGCCGCTGACTGAGCCCCCGCCCATCCGGCTCCGGGCCTATTACCGCACCGCGGGCGCGCTTCTCCGCGAGTTATCCCGTGCCCTCAACCGCGGCCGGACGCTGCTGCGGGCGGAGAGCGGCCTCCCCGTGGGCACGCGCCTGGCCCTCGTGATGGTCACCGACGCCCTCAGGGCGCCCATCGAGGTATCGGGTACGGTCACGACCTGGCGGCGGCGGGGCACCCGCCACGAGATGGCTGTCCGTTACGACTTCGATCCCGCGCCCTTCCGTGGGCGCCTCGCCCAGGCCCTGGCCCAACTGAAGCGGGAGACCCGGCCCCCACGCGCTGCCGCGCGGGTGCCCTTGGCGCTCCCCGTGGATGCGGTCGGGCTGGCCCGGACGCTCCGGGCCGTCATCGAGAACGTCAGCCGGGCCGGGTGCCAGCTGGAGCTGCGAGGTCCCAGTGTGCCGAGGCTGGCCGTGGGCAGTCGGCTCGACATGACGCTCAGCGCCACCGGAGCCCGCCGCCGCTCTCCCCATCGCCTCCTCCTCGACATCCGCTGGGTCGGCCGGCGGCGCCGGACCGCTCGAGGAGCTCGCCTACCCGTGGGGGGTCTTTTCCTGGCTCCGGGCCCGGAGGCCCGGGCGCGGATCCGAGACATCCTTCGCTTCGAGGACCCGAGGCCGCGGATCCGGATCCGCGCAATCTTGCCCCCGGTTGACAGCAGTCGGCTCCAGGTTGGCCGTGGTAGGTTGAGAAGGGGGTCCCGAGCCCGGGGACGAATGTGACCACGGGGAAAGCCATGACGGACATGCGGAGCGGCCGGGACCGGGCTGGCTCCGGGCACCTTGACTCGCGGGGAACTGCGCTCTCACTCGCAGAGACGCGCGCCCGGCGAGGCGCCCCCCGAAGGCTGCGATCCTTTGCGGGCCGGCAACGCCTCCTAGGCAGCCCCTGATCCGCGTCCTCTTGGTGGGGGAGGACCCGCTCGCAAGGAGCGGCCTCGCCGCTCTCCTGGCCGACCAGCCCGGTCTCGCGGTGGTGGCCCAGGTTGCGGCCAGCGAGGACTGGGCTGCGATCGTTGAGGCCTACGATCCGGAAGTCGCGGTCTGGGACGTGGGCTCGACAGGGTTCACCGATCGTGCGCCGGACTTCGGACGGGCGGGCCGGCCCGTCCTGGCTCTGATCAGCGACGAGGCACAGGCGGGGGAGGCCCTGGCCGCGGGGGCCCGCGGCGTCCTCTTCCGCGACGTGGGTGGGGAACGGCTGGCGGCGGCGCTGGCCGCCTTGGCCCACGGGCTCGTGGCCCTGGAGGAGACGGTAGCGGAGACGCTGCGGCCACGCATAACCGCGCCGCCCGCGGAGGCCCTC
>DATMQU010000070.1:0-2224 GCA_035566715.1 Vicinamibacteria bacterium | reverse complement strand
GCGGTTAAGGCGGCCCCGGCGGCAGCCCCGAGGACGGGTTTAGGACGAGCGTTCCCGATCGGCTCGCGCCTCCGCCTCCGCCAACCAGCCGCGGCGCAGCTGCTCGTCGGGGATGCTGGACAGGTAGGGCTTCAGGTCCAGGACGGGCGTGCCATCCAGCATGTCTACCCCCCGTACGCGGAGGCGGGGGCCCTCACGAGCGAGCAGTTCCACCACCGTCAGCCCGATGGGGTTGGGCCGCCGGGGAGAGCGGGTGGCAAAGACGCCGTGGGGCCGGTCGTCGATGGGCGGCTTGCCCATGAGCTCGTAGCCCTCCGAACGATCGAAGGCCCAGATCACGAAGAGGTGGGAGAAGCCCTCGATGTGGGTGAGCCCCTGCTCGAATTCGGGGAGGAGCTCGATCGTCCCCTCCTCCTCGTGCCGCGCCCCCCGGCCCTTGGGGATCTGCCGGGTCTCCGTGAACGGGGTGCGCACATAGCCCACCGGCCGCATTGCGAATCGCTCCATGGCGCCTCCGGGACCGCCCCGGGAGGGAGTGTGCGCGGCATCACCACCCCTGGCCAGGGTCACCCAATAGCTGATAATATGGTGTCAAGTCTGCTCCGGCCAAGAACCGGTTCTTCCCTCGTGGGAGGTGCTGATGCGTCGGACCTTGATCACGCTCGTCCTCGTGGCTCTCCTCGGGGCCTGCGGCAACAACAAGAAAACACCCACCGGCCCTTCCAGTGCGTTGGGCCCCATCGCCGTAGTCACGATCACCGCCGTGCCCGTCCTGGTTCCCGGCGTGAGCTCCGCCGACCCCAACTTCCAATATCAGATCTCCTGGGTGCTGACCCTCCAGGAGACGGCAGGGGTCGCGGCCACTCTGACCGAAGTGGACGCGGTCATCGACAGCGCCATCATCAAGTTCGGGCCGGGCGCGCTCGACGCCCAGTCCACGAGCGGGAGCAACCAGGTGGCCGCTAAGGGGAGCCTGCAGCTCAACCAGACCATTGCTTACACATTCGGGGACGGGTCCCGGCTGGCCACCGTCGTCATCACCGCCTACCTGACCGACGCCAACGGCAACCGCATCATCAAGAGCACGCAGATCCGGATCGTTTGAGGGAGGGGTGGCTCCTCCCCCCGCCCGGCTCCGTCTCGACGGAGAGACCTGGCTCCTCGTCCTGACGGGGGCGGGCGTTTCGGCGGAGAGCGGCATTCCCACTTTTCGGGCCGCGGGAGGCCTCTGGGAGTCACACCCCGTGGAGCAGGTGGCCTCCCCTGAAGGCTTCGCCGCCGACCCCGCCCTGGTCTGGCGTTTCTACTCGGAGCGGCGGCGGAAGGCCCGGGCCTGCGAGCCCAACCCGGGCCACCGGGCCCTGGTCGCGATAGAGGAGCGGCTGGGCGACCGCTTCCTTCTCGCCACCCAGAACGTGGACGGTCTCCATGGGCGGGCGGGCAGCCGCCGCATGGTGGAGCTGCACGGGAACCTCTTCCTCTCCCGCTGCGCCCGCTGCGACCGGGCGCCCTTCCCCGACGAGCAGGAACACGACTCCGTGCCTCGTTGCGAGGTCTGCGGGACCGGCCTCCTGCGGCCGCACATCGTCTGGTTCGGCGAGTGGCTGGACCCGGCCCATCTGCAGCGGATCGAGGCCTTCATGGAGGAGGCCCGGTCCGAGCGCTTCGTGTTCCTGGCCGTGGGCACCTCCGGCCTCGTCTACCCCGCGGCGGGGCTCGTCTCCGCCGCCCGCCGCGCGGGCGGGGAGACCTGGCTCGTCAACGCGGAGCCCCCGGAGAACAGGCTCCTCTTCGAGCACGTCGTGGAGGGGCAGAGCGGGCGGATCCTACCCGAGTTCTGGACCTGGGCCTGAGCCCCCGCCCGCCGCGGCCGGCCGCGAGGCGCACCGGCGTCGGACGATCCCATCCCCAACACGTGCCGCCGCCGCCGGGCTAGACTTGGCGGGCGGACGCACCCCCCAGACCCACCGCCCCCGGGCGGCGCTTCTGCGCCGGTGGAGGATCGATGGACGCTCCGGAGTCCAAGTCACTTCCCGCCAACGCCTACACCCTCCTTTCCCCGGGCGAGGTCTACCGGCCGGCGGTGCCCGCCTCCGTGCACCCCCCGGAGACCACCGCCCGCTCCGTGGGCTGGGGCCTCTTCCTTTGCGTGATCTTCACCATCGCCTCCGCCTACTCCGGGTTGAAGGTGGGGCAGGTGATGGAAGCGGCCATCCCCATCTCG
>DATMQU010000069.1:0-4438 GCA_035566715.1 Vicinamibacteria bacterium | reverse complement strand
GCGCGACCACCGAGAACCCCTCCTTCGAGGTGAACGCGGCGCTGCTCTCGCGGTCGCGGGTCGTGGTCCTGAAGCCGCTGGGGGAGGCCCAGCTCCTGGAGGTCCTGCACCGGGCTCTCCGCGACGCGGAGCGGGGCCTGGGGGGGGCGAACCCCGAGGTGGCGGAGGACGCCCTCGCCTTCCTCGCCCAGGCCGCGGACGGAGACGCGCGCACCGCCCTGAACGTCCTGGAGATGGCGGTGACCACCACCCCCCCGGGGCCCGACGGCCGCCCCCGGGTGGACGGGGAGGGCATGCGCCAGGCGTTCGCCCGCAAGGCCCTCCTCTACGATCGGGCCGGCGAGGAGCACTTCAACATCATCAGCGCCCTCCACAAGTCGATCCGGAACTCCGACGCCGACGCGGGCCTCTACTGGCTAGCCCGCATGCTGGAGGCGGGCGAGGACCCCCTCTACGTGGCTCGGCGGCTCGTGCGCTTTGCCTCCGAGGACGTGGGGGTGGCCGACCCCCAGGCCCTGGTCCTGGCCATGGCCGCGCAGCAGGCCGTCCATTTCATCGGCCTTCCCGAAGGGGCGCTCGCCCTCGCCGAGCTCGTGGTCTACCTGGCCGCCGCCCCCAAGAGCAACGCCCTCGACACCGCCTACGCGGAGGCCGCCCGGGACGCCCTCGAGACCCGGGCCGAGCCCGTGCCCCTTTGGATCCGGAACGCCCCCACCCGCCTCATGAAGGGCCTGGGCTACGGCAAGGGGTATCTCTACGCCCACGACGAAGCGGAGGGGGTGGCGGGCATGGACTGCCTGCCGGAAGCGCTCGCCGCGCGCCGCTACTACCGGCCCACGGACCGGGGCCTGGAGGCGGACCTGGGCCGGCGGCTGGAGGCGGCGCGGCTCATCCGGGAGAGGAAGAAGGGCGGCGGCCAGGCCTGAGAAGGTCAGGCCCCCTCGCGGGCGGAGGCGGCCCGGACGGGAGCGCCGAAAGCCTCCGCCGGGCGGCCCAGAAGGTAGCCCTGGCCGTACTCGATACCCAGGTCCACCAGGACCTGTCGCTCACCCTCCCGTTCGATGCCCTCCGCGATGATCCGGGAGTCCATCTTGTCCGCGAAGGCCTTGAGCGCGCGCGCCATCTCCCGCCGGATGTAGCTGGCGTCGATGTCGCGCACGAGCTGCATGTCGAACTTCAGGTACTGGGGGTTCAGGTGGGCCACCTTCTCCAGCCCCGAATAGCCGGCCCCGATGTCGTCGACCGCGATCGAGAAGCCCATGTGGGTGAAGTTCTGGAGGGCCTCCACGAAGAGGGTGTAGTTCTCGATCGCGTACTTCTCGCTGATCTCGAGCACGATGCGGTCGGGGCTGAGGCCGAGCCCCTCCAGGAGCTTGATGAGGGCCGCCCCCTGGAAGTCGGGATCGTACATGGAGGCGGGAAAGACGTTGATGAAGAGCTTGGCCGGGGAGGGCAGGTCCTTGCTGGCCTGGAGGGCGCGGCGCCGGCAGTAGCGGTCGAGCTCGAACGAGAGGTCGGCCCGGGCCGCGGCCTCGAAGAGGTTGAGCGGGTTCTGGTGGGCGGTGCCGGCGGGGCCGCGCGAGAGGGCCTCGTAGCCGAGGATCCCCGGCTTTTGCAGCTCCATCACGGGCTGGAAGAGGGTGGTGACCTGGTCGCCGAGGAGGATCTCCTGGAGGCGGCAGCGGTTCTGGAACTCGAGCTGCATCTTCTGGATGCGCGCGCACTCCCAGGCCTCCTCCACCAGGCGGGCGATCAAGCGCTCGGGCATGATCAGGGGGTTGAAGAAGGCCAGCGAGAAGCCCACGATGACCCGGCGGCGGCCGCGCACGTAGGGGGACACCATGCGCGCCAGCTTGCGGTTCAGGTGCTCTTCCACCCGCGCCGACGCCGACTGCAGATCGGCCACGCGCGTCCGGCCCTCGCGCTCGCCCCGCCGGGGGGAGAGGAAGACCAGGAAGGCGTTGCCCCCCGTGTCGTTCAGGGTCAGGATGTCGGTGCTCCGCACCTCGATCCCCCGCAGCTCCACCACCAGCTCGGTGGCCATGGAGAGGACCTTCTCGAAGGCCTTGGAGCCGTAGTCATGCTCCACCTGGGCCAGCTCGGAGGCGTCGATCAGGAGCAAGGCCAGGCTGCCCTGGTGCACCAGCATCTCGCGCAGCTCCGCGATGCGTTCACGATAGGGCGGGGTCTGGGCGTAGATCAAGGAGGCCTCGGATGCTCAGAGAAGCGGGAGGAGGAAGGGGATCATCGGCGGGCACCCTATTATAGCGCTTGCCCCCCGAGGGGGGGCGCTGATAGCATCGTCAGCGAAATGCGCATAGGAACTTGCGTTTTGCTCGGGGCCGCCGTTCTGATCGCGGCCTGCTCGATGGGCAAACCGGGGGCAAGCCAGCGGGAGGCCGTCTTGGCCCCCCTTCAGCAGCTGGCTCAGGGCCTGAAGCAGGATGGGGAGAAGATGAGCCTGGACCCCAGCCTCGGCGTCAAGTCCATCTGGAACATCGAGTCGGTAGAGGTCCACGAGCAGCCGGGGAACGAGTCCCAGCCTTGGACGGGCACGATCCGGTTCCGCATCGAGACCAAGACGAGGGAGGTGGACGGCTCCCTCTCCACCCAGCAGTTCGAGAAGCGCTTCGACTACGTCTACAGCCCGGCCGTGAAGGGCTGGATCATCCAGTACGTTCCGCCCGCCCCGGCCGCTCCCAAGAGCTGAGTCGTCCGTCCGCCCCCCTCAGGCCGCGGCCGGTTGCGCGCGCCGTCCCACCGCCAGCCCGGCCAGCGCCCCGCAGATCGTGCCCACGATCACCGTGAAGGCCATCCAGATCGTCAGCTGGGGCAGGAGGCCGATCCAGAACCACGTGGCCACGGGGTGCATGGAGGGGAAGCCAGGCGGCCCCTTCTCGTAATGGGTCCCCCACCCGGCGAAGATGGCCACCAGCATGACCAGGGCCACGGGGATGCGCGCGGCCAGCCCATAGGCAAGGAGCACGCGGCCGAGGGCCGGCCAAGCCCGGATGCCCAGGAGCAGGGAAACGAGGGAGAGGATCGCGAGAAGGAGCGGGAACCGCCGTCCGGCGGGGGCGAAATGGAGGGCGCGGACGAGCCACAAAGAGGCGGGGATGATGGCCAGGCTCAAGAAGGCCACGCCGAACGTCCGGCCGAGGCTCTCCGGGGAGTGGCCCGCCCGCACCAGCTTGACCGCGAAGTAGATCCCGAAAACGGGCACCAGCCACACGATGCCCACGATGGACAGCGGACCGCCCGCCTCCCGGTTGAAGAGGGCGGGGGACCACCCGAGCACCTCGCCGGTCAGGCGCAGGAGCGTGATCCCGAGGGTTATCAGTGCGGGCACCAGGATGAGCTGCCGCAAGGGCAGCTCGCGGGCACGATTGGCATCGGTCATCGAGACCTCCGGAGGGGGAGCTTCATGCGTCTCGCTCAGCGGAGCCCGGAGTATAACCCGAGGGTGGCGGAGGAGGGCTCACTCTCTGGGAGTGGGCGGGGGATCCACCTCGCCCCCCAGCTCCAGCACGCTCGAGCAGGTGCAGACCAGGTTGCGATCACCGTAGGTGTTGTCGATGCGGGCCACCGCGGGCCAGAACTTGCTCTCCCGCACCCAGGGCGCGGGAAAGGCCGCCTGTTCGCGGCTGTAAGGCCGGTCCCAGGCGGAGGCGGTCACGGCGCGGGCGGTGTGGGGGGCGTTCCGGAGCGCGCTTGCCTCCGCGCTCACCCGTCCCGCTTCGATCTCCCGGATCTCCTGGCGTATCGCGATCATGGCTTCGCAGAACCGGTCGAGCTCGGGAAGAGACTCGCTCTCCGTGGGCTCGATCATCAGCGTGCCCGCCACCGGGAACGACATGGTGGGGGCGTGGAAGCCGTAGTCCATGAGCCGCTTCGCGATGTCATCCACCTCGATCCCCGCGCTCTTCTTGAAGGGGCGCGCGTCCACGATGAACTCGTGCGCCACCCGGCCCCTCCGACCCCGGTAGAGGATCGGATAGTGATCCTGAAGGCGCCGGGCCATGTAGTTGGCGTTCAGAATCGCCACCTCCGTGGCCTTGCGCAGGCCCTCCGGCCCCATGAGCGCGACGTAGACCCAGGGGATGGTGAGGATGCTGGGGCTCCCGTAGGGCGCGGCCGCGACCGTGCCCAGCGACTGCTTCCCGCCCAGGCCGGTCACTGGGTGGCCGGGCAGGAAAGGAGCCAAGTGGGCGGCCACCGCGATCGGACCCATCCCCGGCCCCCCCCCGCCGTGGGGGATGCAGAACGTCTTGTGCAGGTTCAGGTGGCACACGTCGGCCCCGATCTCGCCCGGGGAAGTGAGGCCGACCTGCGCGTTCATGTTGGCCCCGTCCATGTAGACCTGGCCCCCGTGGGCGTGCACGATCGCGCAGATGTCCTTGATCCCCTCCTCGAAGACGCCGTGGGTGGAGGGGTAGGT
>DATMQU010000068.1:0-3857 GCA_035566715.1 Vicinamibacteria bacterium | reverse complement strand
CGCCGCCACCACCTCCTCCAAGGTCGCCCGGAAGGCGGGCACCAGGGAGTGCGGAAGCTTCTGGATGAACCCCACGGTGTCCACGAGCAGCACCCCCCGGCCCCCTCCCAGGCGCACCCGCCGCACCAGGGGATCCAGGGTCAAGAACAGCTGGTCGGAGACGGCGGCCCGGGCCCGGGTGAGGGCGTTGAAGAGGGTGGACTTGCCCGCGTTGGTGTACCCAACGAGGGCCACCACGGGCACCGCCCCCCGCTGCCTGGCCTCGCGGCGGGTGTGCCGCTCGCGGCCCACCTTTTCGATCTCCCGCCGAACGGCCTGGATCCGCTGACGGATCCGGCGTCGGTCGGTCTCCAGCTTGGTCTCGCCCGGCCCCCGCGTACCGATCCCGCCCCCCAGGCGGGAGAGCAAGACGCCCCGTCCCGTGAGCCGGGGCAGCAGGTAGTCGAGCTGGGCCAGCTCCACCTGGAGCCGGCCCTCCCGGGTGCGCGCCCGCCGCGCGAAGATGTCGAGAATGAGCTGCGTGCGGTCGAGGGTCTTGCGCCCCACCGCCTGCTCGAGGTTCCGCTGCTGGGCGGGAGTGAGTTCGTCGTTGAAGAGAAGGAGGTTGGCGTCCCGCTCCTCGGAGAGGCGGACCACGTCTTGCACCTTGCCCCGGCCGATGAGGGTGGCGGGGTCGTGCCGCTTCCGCTCCTGGATCAGGCTGCCCACCACGCGCGCTCCCGCGGAGCGGGCGAGCAACCCGAGCTCCTCCACCGACGACTCGGTCCGGACCCGGGTCCCTCCCCCCGCGGAGATCCCCACCAGGAGGGCCCGCTCGGCGGCCGCGCTGACCTCGTCCCGGGGCGGGCTTATGGGGGGCCGCCTCCCGCCATCGCAGCGCCCGTCATGCGTGGGGAGCCGCGCCCGCGGCTGGCTCGGTCGGCGCCCAGGAGGTGTCGATGCCGTTCTTCCGGAAGGAGGAGAGCAACCCCGTCTTGTCGAGCGTCTTCGCGTAGGCCTCCTGGGGATCCACGACCTTCCTCCTCACGAGGTCGGTGAAGCTTTCGTTCATGAGGCACATGCCGTACTTCTTTCCCGTCTGCATGATGGACGGGATCTGGAAGATCTTGGCCTCGCGGATGAGGTTGGCGACGGACGGGATCCCGATCAGCACCTCCAGCACGGGCACGCGGCCGCCCCCGATCTTCTTGCAGAGCATCTGGCTGATGACGCCCTTCAGGCTCTCCGCCAGCATGACCCGGATTTGTCCCTGGCGGTCGGCGGGGAACTGGTCGATGATCCGGTCCACGGTGGAGGGGGCGGAGGAGGTGTGGAGGGTACCGAAGACCAGATGACCGGTCTCCGCGGTCTCGATGGCGATGGCCACCGTCTCCAGGTCCCGCATCTCCCCCACCAGCACGATGTCGGGATCCTCGCGCAGGGCCGCCCGCAGGGCGTCCTTGAAGGAGGAGGTATGGTCCCCCACCTGCCGCTGGTTGATCAGGCACTTCTTGTTCTCGTGGACGAACTCGAGGGGGTCCTCGATGGTGATGATGTGGTCGGTGCGGAAGCGGTTGATGTAGTCGATGAGCGCGCACAGCGTGGTCGACTTGCCCGACCCCGTGGGGCCCGTCACCAGGACCAGGCCCTTGGGCAGGTGGCAGAGCTGGAGAATCTCCTTGGAGAGGCCCATCTCCTCGGCGGTGATGATCTGGGTGGGGATGACGCGGAAGACACCCCCCATCCCCTTCCGGTCCCGGAAGAAATTGCAGCGGTAGCGGGCCACCCCCGCGATCTCATAGGCAAAGTCGGTGTCGTTGCGCCGCTTGAACTCGTCCCGGTTTCGCTCGGGGGCGATGGGCCAGAGCAGGCGTTCGGCGTCGGCGGGGTCGAGCACGGCCCGGCCCGGGAGGGGCTTGATCTCGCCATCGTGGCGGACGATGGGGGGGGAGCCCACGGAGATGTGCAGATCGGAGGCTTTCATTTCGAAGAGCAGGACGAGCAGCTCCTCCATCTCGGCCGCGTCTCCGGTGGGCTTGGCCCGGGGCGCGGCGGCGGGGACGGGGGCCCGGGCCGTGCTGTCCAGGCTGAACACGGCCCGCGTGGAGCCCGGGCCGAGCTCGGCCAGGGCCCGTACCGCTCCCACCCCCGCCACTTCCATCCGCCATTCCGCGCGGGTGCCGGCGGCCAGGGTCTTCCGCGAGTCCTCGCTCAGGAAGGGGGCGAGCAACTCCTCGATGCTGGCCGGGGTCTGGGGGGGGCCTTGCACTTCCCGCTCTCCGGCCGGGGTCAGGATCACGATCCTCCGGCCGGGGAGGAGGCGCAGCTCCTGCCCCCCCGCCTTGGCCGCTTGCTGGAGGAGCCGATCCAGGGACACGGGCGTCACTCCTCCTGGAGTTCCAGGACGCGCGTGATGCGCCCCTTTCGGATGAGGTGGTGCCGCTCGCCCGCGCGCAGGGTCAGGAACCCCCCCGCCCGGTTCAAATAGTCCAGGACCCGGCTCTGGTTCTGGGGCATGTCGATCACGATGACTCCGTCCAGCCGTCGGCCTCCGCACTCGATGGCCACCCGCCGGCGGGGGTTGGCGGCCTCCTCCAAGACGTCGTCCGCGTCGGCCGCGGCGGGGACGCTGATGATGAGGATCTCCCGCCGGTTCAGGATCACCGGCCCCGCCGCGTCGTCGGGCAGGAAGGGGAAGAAGTCGGAGTGCTCGTTCATCCACTCCTCAGGACGCATGGGCCCGGGATGCCCGAGGGCGGAGGCGGGCACGAAGATGCGGCCGAGGAAGGTGCGCCCGTCTCCGCACAGCACCTCGGCGTTCAGGGCCACGGTAGGGACCCGCAGCTCGCTCACTCTCGCCTCCCGCGATCCTCCGATTCGACATTATCCGCTCGCCGCCCGCCCGCGCGCAATCCGCCCCGCCCAGCCGATCTGGCGGGCGAGGCCGCGCAGGAGAGACACTTCGCGCGGCGTGGGCCCCGCCCGCGCGAGCAGGACCCGGATCTCGGCCAGGATGGCCTCCGGGTTATCCGGGTTCAGATACCCTATCCCGAGCAGGGCGTGGCGCAGCTCGTCCAGGGCCCGCTCCTGCTCGCCCGCGGAGGCACGAGCCCTCCCCTCCTCCCCGGGGCCGATCGCGGAGAGCCGGATCTCATACGCCAGGAGGAGGACGGCCTGGGCCAGATTGAGCGAAGGCTGGGCGCTGTCGGTCGGGATATGCACGCGCTGGTGGGAGAGAGCCAGCTCTTCCCGCGTCAAGCCGGTGGCCTCGGGGCCGAAAACCAGGCTCACCCGCCCCCCCCCGGCCAGCGCCCCCGCCTCTTGCGCCATCTGCCGGGGTGTCCAGGCCCCGGGGGCGGGCCGGCCTGACGTGCCCACGACGAGCGTGCTCGGAGCCACGGCCGCGCCCAGGTCTTCCCAGACGGTGGCGCCATCGAGCACGTCCTCCGCCCCGTGGGCGAGCCGACGCGCTTCCGGCCCCGGGAGCGCCCCCGGCGGGCCCACCAGCTTCAGCACGCTCAGGCCCATGTTCTTCATGGCCCGCCCGGCGGCGGCCACGTTGGCGGGCCGGGCGGGCCGCACGAGAACGATCTCGACCGCGGAGGGGTCCACCCGGGCAGTCTAGCACCGCGCCCGCGAGCCGGCCCAGAGTCCTCGCCTGCCCTCGCGGGCGGTATAATGGCCCATGCCGGGCGGGGCGCTCCAGGTCATCGTTTGACGTTGCTCCGTCCCGTCTCTCCCCTTCTCGCGCGCGGCCTCTCTTTGCTCGTGCTGCTGGCCTGGCTCGCGCAGATGGGGTTCCTGGTCCGCCAGGCCTACCTGACGCCCGCCGTCGCCCTCGCCGCCGACCTGGCCCGCTACGGCTCGTCCGCCCAGTG
>DATMQU010000067.1:0-3069 GCA_035566715.1 Vicinamibacteria bacterium | reverse complement strand
CAGCGGAAGCCGGGCGGGTAAATGACTCGCTTCACCCGGCCGTTCGCCGCCGGCACGACATCCAACTTCACCCCGCCGACCTCACGATGGTCGGCGCCGGAGATTGCGGCGAGCAGTGAGTCCATGGTCACCTCCAGGATCGATCCCGTGCTCCTCGCTCTCCGGGATCGCTCAAGCCCTTCCCTTCCCGAACCGGCTTCTCTCGAGCAGCCTCTCCACCGCGGAAACGGAAGCCTCGATGGCCAGGGGTGGGTTCGCCCCCCGGGCCCGGCCCCGGTGGAAATCGATCACGATCTGTGGATCCTTGAGCAGGTGGCCGGTGAGGACGGCGACCACCGACTCCCCCGCCCGGATGACCCCGCGACGCTTGAGCTGCCGGGCCCCGGCCACGGCCGCGGCCGAGGCCGGCTCACACCCGATGCCCGCCCCATCCACCACCGCCTTGGCCTCCAGGATCTCGCGGTCATGGACCGCCGCCACCACGCCCTTGGTCGCGCGCACCGCCCGCACCGCGCGCTCGAAGCTCGCGGGATCGCCGATGCGGATGGCGGTGGCCACGGTCTCCGCCTTTACGCGGAAGCGCTCGCGGAAGCCGGTGCGGAAGCTGCGGTAGAAGGGGTTGGCGCCCGCGGCCTGGATGGCGGCGATGCGGGGGAGCCGCTTGATGAGGCCCAGCTCGCGGGCCTCCAGGAGCGCCTTGCCGAAGGCGGCGGTGTTGCCGAGGTTGCCGGCGGGGACCACGATCCAGTCCGGGGCCTCCCAGCCCCGCTGCTGCAGCATCTCCAGCACGATCGTTTTCTGGCCTTCGATCCGCCAGGGGTTGATGGAGTTGAGGAGCATGAGACCGAGGGCCTCGGAGGCCTCCCGCGCCAGGCGCAAGCAAGCATCGAAGTCGCCACGCACGAGGAGCGTGCGAGCCCCGTAGGCCAGGGCCTGGGCGAGCTTCCCCGCCGCCACCTTGCCCGCGGGAACGAAGACCAGGGCGGGCAGGCCCGCCTGGGCCGCATAGGCCGCCATGGAGGCGGAGGTATTGCCGGTGGAAGCGCAGGCCACGGCCCGGGCCCCCGCCCGCACGGCCTGGCTCACCGCCACCGTCATCCCCCGGTCCTTGAAGGAGCCGGTGGGATTCTCGCCCTCGTGCTTCAAGGCGAAGTCGGCGAGCCCCACGTAACCGGAGACCCGGGGCCGCCGGTAGAGCTCGGTGTTGCCCTCGGGATGGGAGACCGGCGAGACAATGCCGGGCAGGACCAGCTCCCGGAACCGCCACACGCCGCTCCCCTGCCCCGCCCGGTCCGTGACCAGGCGCCGATCGAAACGGGCGCGCAGCTCCCGGCCGGAGGGCCCCGGACAGTGCAGGACGTCCAAGAGCCCGCCGCAGACGCATTGGACGCGGGACGACCGAACCGGCACGTGCGTACCGCATGTCGCGCACCGGAGGAGGACGCTCACGGCAGGACGCGCGCCCCCTGACTGTCGACCTTCGCCACGTGGGTGATGGCCGCGATGCCGAGCGCGCGGTACGCCTCCTCGAGCGCGCGGGCCACGGGGCCGGAGCCCCCCTGGGTGACGACGGCCACCAGAGTGGGCCCCGCCCCGCTCACGGCCACGCCCAGGGCCCCCGCCTCCCGGGCGGCCGCGCGCGCCTCCGGGTAGCCGGGATAGAGCGGGGCGCGCGCGGGTTCCGCGATGCGGTCCTCCATGGCCCCCCGGATGAGTTCGGCGTCGCCGTGCTCGAGGCCGAGAAGGAGGGCCCCGAGGTGAGCGGCCTGAGCTACGGCCGCGGAACGTCCCACCTGCCGCGGCAGCACCTTGCGGGCCGCCGCCGTCTCGACGCCGTAGGCGGGGGTGACTAGGACGAAACTCAGGCTGGAATGCACCTGGACCTGCCCGAGCCTCGGGGGGTCGAGACCCAGGACCAAGACCGCTCCCCCCAAGAGCGAGGGGGCGATGTTGTCGGCGTGGCGGCCGGCCACGACGCTCTCCGCCTCCAGCGCGCACAGCAGGAGGTCGTCACGGCCCAGGCGGGCACCGACCACCACGTCCGCCGCCACCGCGCCCGCCACTGCGGAGGCCGCGCTCCCCCCCATGCCGCCCGAGAGGGGCAGGCCCTTTTCCAGAGTCAGCTCCAGACCGACCTCCGAGCCGGCGCGCCGCAGCACGGCGGCGGCGGCGATGGCCGCGGTGTTGCGGTCGGCCTCGAGCGGGATGCGGGGATCGGATACTTGCACCATGCGCACCCCGGGCGGGCCATGCCGCGCGGCGGTGACGCGATCGCCTTTGCCCGTGAAGGCCAGGCCCAGGCAGTCGAAGCCCGGGCCCAGGTTTGAGGCCGAGCCCGGCGCATAGACCGTGACCCGGTCCACCTAGCCCCCGTCTTCCCTTGCCCTCGTGCCCACCGCCTGAACCTCCCCCCGCGTGCCTGCCCAAGATATCGCAAGGCGATGACACGGGAAAGCCGTCCCCGCGTGGCGGGGGCGTTCGCAGTCGCGTGCTACGATGGGCCGGATGGCGTCTCTCTCGCTGCGGCCCACCATTCTTGACCGCTACATCCTGCGCGAGATGCTCCCCCCCACCGGCCTCGGGCTCCTCGTCTTCACCTTCGTCCTCCTCATCAACGAAATCCCCCGCTTGCTCGCCATACTGGTCGCGCGCAGCGCCGATCTCTCAACGATCCTGCGCGTCTTCCTGAACCTGCTCCCCAGCATCTTCGCCGTCACCATACCCATGGCCTTCCTGCTCGGGGTGCTCTTGGCCTTTGGGCGCCTGGCCAGCGACAGCGAGATCGTGGCCCTGCGCGCCACCGGCGTGAGCCCGCTGCGCCTGCTGGGGCCGGTGCTGATGCTCTCCGCGATCACCGGCCTCCTCACCTTCTACATCAACGCGGTGGCCCTGCCCGCGGCCAACCAGGCCCACCGAGAGTTGGTGTTTTCGCTGGTGGTGACCAAAGCCCGGACGGTGGTGAAGCCGCGGACTTTCACCGACGAGCTGCTGCCCGGGCGGATGATGCTCTATGTCTCCGACATTTCCCCCGAGACCGGGGACTGGAAGAACGTCTTCATCCACGACAGC
>DATMQU010000066.1:0-3041 GCA_035566715.1 Vicinamibacteria bacterium | reverse complement strand
TGCCGGGCCTTTCTCCGGGGCGAGCTCGCGAAGGGTGTGCCTCCCATAGTGAGAGCATCGCTCGAAATGAGCCAGATGGGGGAGTTGATCGTGCCGTTCAAGGTCGGGACCACGCTGGCCGAGCCCAAGGTGGACATTGGTGCCGTCGTAAAGGGGACCTTCCTACACCCGTTCAAGAAGGTCTTCGACTGACGACCCGAGGTCGGGGCGCAGCGCGATAGCTGCATCGTGAGGGAATGCGGGGTTCGAAAGAGAGCGGCCGCTGCCTAGGGGAGGCGTCCGGTGATCGGGGCGCGGCTACCTTCGAGCCCAGGGTAGGGTGGCGTTGGCGAAAGCCACGTGCCCCCGCAGGAGATGGTAGATGTAGGCCCCCAGGCAGAACCGGCCAAAGAGGAGCGCGACGAAGGCCACCGCCAGCAGCGCCTCCAGCACCGCCGCAACGGGCGTTGCTCCCACGAGATGAGCGATCGCCGCCCCCAACAAAAGCGTCGCGGCCATGCCTTGGGCGAAGCGGCGGGGGCCGGGAGCGGGGACGAGGAGGGGTAGGCCGCGGCGGGTAGCCACGAAGCGGTTGTAAGCGAGCTCGAAGGGGTTGAACCGGGGCAGGATCGTGTTCCACGACAGTACCGCGGCGAGACCGAGGAAGATCAAGCTGGCGACGCGGTGGAGCCCCAGCCAGCCGAGGGTGATCCCCACCAGGATGAGCGGGAAGACGATGCGAGGTTGGAAGTAGAGTCCGGCAAAGTGCATGTTGCAGGCGTCCGGCGGCTCCTCCGGAAACCCCTGCTGCTTCATGAAGTTCGTGACAGTTGGTGAAGCCATCGCCACCCCACAGACCCCCACCTTAGTCATGATAGCCGATGAATTGGGTGGGAGCGATTCTGAGCACGCCTCGATGGTCAAACCGGACATTGGATGCGAAACGCGCAGGTCTGAGCTACGGATGGGAGGGTAGAAGGAGGCCGAAGAGGTAGCCAATGCCCGCGGCGCCGGCGGCGATAGTGAGGAACTCGAGCCCCGAGCGCCACCGGCTCCGGCCCGCGAGCACGGCCTTTGCTGCACCAATGCCGAAGAGACCAAGAGCGGAGAGAACGAAAGCCGCTCCCAGGGCCGGGTAGGCAGCGAGAAACAGGTAGGGCGCCAGGGGGACCAAGGCCCCCAAGGCGAACCAGACACCAATGACGAGAGCGGAGGTGATGGGGGCGCTGGGGTCGAGGGAGGCCAGGCCGAGCACTTTCTCCTGGAACGTCTTCAGGAAGCTCTGCTCTCCCTCCTGGAGGAGCTTCACGATCCGGTAGGCCTTCTCCTTGGGCAGCCCTTCCTCGACCATGGCCTGGAGCAGCTCCTCGCTGGCGAGGTAGGGCTCTACCACCCACCGCCGCCGCTCCTCCTCGATCTCGCGCTGGTAGACCTCGATCTCCGCCTTGCCGGAGAGATACGCCCCGGCCGCCATCGACACCGCCCCCGCGAACATCTCCACGAGCCCGGCCAGGAGAATCAGTCGGCCGTTGGCTCCGGCACCGTTGAGGCCCGCCACGAAACCGAGGGTGGACAGCAGGCCGTCTTGCACGCCAAAGACGACCTCGCGGATGCGTCCCTTGCGCTCGATGGCTCCTCTCTTGGAGGCAATCTCGGACATGAGCGCTACGGCCCCTTTTCCGTCGGCTCTCCCGGCCGCCAGTCGGCGGGGCAGGCGCGGCCGCCATGGAGGGCACGCAACACGCGAAGGGTCTCCTCCACGCTGCGCCCGACGTTGCGGTGGCTGACCAGAGCGTACTCGATCACCCCGCCCGGATCGATGATGAAACTCGCGCGGAGTGCACGCTGGTCCTGGGGGTCCAGGACGTCGTAGGCCCGGCAAGCCGCGCGCTCAGTGTCGCTGAGAAGGGGATAGTCGATTCCGCCCAACTCCCGGGCCCAGGCCAGGTGCGTCTCCGGCGGGTCGACGCTGACGCCCAGCACCTCACAGCCACTCGCGCCGAACTCGGGCAATAGCTTCTGGAAACCCGTAACCTCGGTGGGACAAACGAAGGAGAAGTCAGCCGGATAGAAGAAGAGAACGAGCCAGCGGGCTCGGAAGTCGGCAAGGCGGTAGGGCTGGGTCTGGCCCTTGCGGACGCCGATCAGATCGAAAGGGGCGGCGGTAGCGCCGATGGACAACATGATCGCTGACTGTATCTTCGGGTCAGAGTCGAAGGCAACTCGGCGGAGGGTACAGGATCCTGGTTCCGCTCGGATTGGCGGCCGCGTGCTTCAGCTTTGCCGGGGAGCGGCTTTCCGGCCGCTCCGCCAGCGGTAGCGAGGGCCCCGGTCGCATCCGGCGTTGACGCCAGGGACCGGCCCATGTCGAAAAGCCCCACTTCCGGTAGAGTGGGGTCATCGCGAGGGAGCCTTGCCGGTGTCCCTGAGGAAATGCTTCGCCTGTAGCCAGGGCCTGCCGAAACGGGGGCGGCGGCGGTGTCCCGAGTGCGCCCGCGTCTTTCGGGGGGCCGGCTGGGACGGCATCGATGCGCATTGGCGGGCGAAGCACCAGAAGATCATGTCCTATGAGGAATTCTGGGCCTCGCTCTGCCGGGCCCACCGGGAACCGAGGCCCGCGATGTGTCCCTCCTGTAGGAAGGGGATCCCCCGGACGTGGCCTTGCCAGTGTCCCGAATGCGCGCAAGTCTTCAAGGGTCGCGGGTGGGGTGGAATCGAGGCACACTGGAAATCCCGGCACGCCGACGTCATGAGCTACGAGGATTTTCTGGCCTCGCTGTGTCCCGCTCACCGCGGAGCGGGGGATCGCTCGACCGGGTTTCTTCCCCTGGAGGACGCATAGTGAGCGGCGGCGGAGACGCGGAGGCCGATAAGGGTCACTCCGACATTATTGTCGACGAAGCGTCGAACGACTCGTTCCCGGCCAGCGACCCACCACCGTGGACGTTGGGCCGTGATCCAGTGGCGCCCCCGGGGCCGGACGAGGGGGCGCGGCCAGTAATGAAGGAGGTACGGATGCGGGAACGACTCTTGAGGACGGAGCCCGACGTCGCCCTGCTCAT
>DATMQU010000065.1:0-3016 GCA_035566715.1 Vicinamibacteria bacterium | reverse complement strand
GAAGCTGTACGCCCACTATGGCCGCTACTACGAAGACATCCCGCAGGACATCAACATCCGGTCGTTCGGCGGCGAGGTCGTCTGCTTCTGCTACAACTTCAGCCCCAGCGCGTCCAACACGCTGCCCGACCCGAGCGCACCGCGTAAGTCGACGCTACTCGGCGGGCCAGAGAATGCGGATCCCAACCTCAAGGGCCAGTACATTCACGAGTTCATCGGCGGGTTCGAGCAAGAGGTGGGACACGATTTCGCGCTAGGAGTCAAGGGCACTTACCGAAGCCTCGGGCGCGTGATCGAGGACTTCCTGGTGCCGGCCCAGGGTGTCTACTTCATCGCGAACCCCGGGGAAGGTACGCTCGGCCAGACGCTGGCCTTCTACGACGGGGTCCACACCGCGCCCTCACCAAAGGCCTCGCGCAAGGAGTTGGCCTTCGAGGCCACGGCCAAGAAGCGGTTCAGCAACAACTGGCAGCTCCTCGCGAGCTACGTCTGGGAGAAGCTGGAAGGCAACTACGACGGTACGTTCCAGAACTCGACCGGGCAACTCGACCCCAACATCAACTCCGCCTTCGACTACGCGGACTTCCTGGTCAACGCCGATGGGCGCCTCTCCGCGGAGCGCCAGAACCAGCTCAAGCTCGACGGCAGCTACCAGTTCTCCTCGGGGGCGCTCAACGGGCTCAACATTGGGTTGTCCACCTACTGGTTCTCCGGCCTGCCCCTGACCGCGTACGGCTACTCCTTCGCCTACGCCAACTGGGAGTATTACTTGACACCCCGGGGCTCGCTCGGACGCGGGCCCGCGAACTGGGAGGCCAACCTCCACGTCGATTACCCGATCAAGGTGGGAGCGAAGCAGCGGCTGAACATCATGGTGGACGCGTTCAACGTGTTCAACCGCCAGGCGAACATCCAGCTCGATCAGCGCTACAACCTGGTACAGGATGGACCGTGCGCGGGCGTCCCCGGCAGCCTCTGCAACGGCGACGGCGGCATCGCCACGGTGCCCAACACCCTGACCCCGGTCGGACAGCTCAGCAACCCAGCGGCCACCGCCACCAACCCCGACTTTCTCAAGAAGGGCACCAACTTCACCCTTCCGCGGAGCGTCCGGGTCGGACTCCGTTTCACGTTCTAGACGTCTCGGTCGTTCGCGACAGGGGCCTCCTTCGGGGGGCCCCTGCCGCGCTCTTGTGCTAGTCTGACCGCTTGACCCGCCGCCGCCTTCTCGCCGCCGCTTGCCTCTTAGCTGTGGCCGTCGCGCCGGCGATCCTTTGGGTCGTTAGCCGGGAGCGGGTCTCCCACTCGGGAACCCCTCCCCTCGTACCGCCCCGGCCGGAAGTGGCGGCCCTGGCCCGCGCCGGGAGGCCGGTGATCTTCGTCGGCCTCGACGGGGCGGACTGGGAGCTGCTCGACGAGTACGCGGCGTCAGGGGTGATGCCGAACCTCGCCGCGCTCGTCGCCGAGGGTGCCGGAGGCGAGCTCGAAACGATTCAGCCACCCCTTTCTCCTCTTGTCTGGACCACCATGATGACGGGCGTGAGCCCGCTCGCGCATGGGATCCTCGACTTCACACGCTTCAACCCGCAGAGCGGTCAGAAAGAGCCGATCACCTCCGACGAGCGCCGCGAGCCCGCGATCTGGAACATGGCGAGCGCCGCCGGCAAGAGGGTGGGAGTGCTCGGCCTCTGGGCCACCTACCCGGCCGAGCCCGTCAACGGGCTCGTTGTCTCCGACCGTCTCTTCTCTTTTCTCTTCGAGGAGAAGGAGCCCCCTCCCGGCGTCGTCTTCCCCGCCTCTCAGGAGACACGCGCGCGCGAGGTGTTGCGCCGGGTCGAGGAGAGCGTCGGGCTGGCCGACATGCGCGCGTTCTTGCCTTGGCTCGGGGAGGCGGAGTATCGCCAGCACGTGACCAGCGACGATCCCTACGGCCATCCCATCAGCGCGCTCCGGCGGATACTGGTCGAGACGCGCGTATACGATGAGCTCGCGCGCACCTTCCTCGCGAGCGACCGGCCGGATCTGGCCATTGTCTACCTCGAGGGAACCGACACCATCGGCCACGTCTTTGCTCCCTACGCGCCGCCCCGCCAAGCTGGCATCGCGGTCGAGGACTACGAGCGCTACCACGCCGTGCCCGACATTTATTTTCGCCAGGTGGACGGTCTGCTCGGCGAGTATCGACGACTCGCCCGCGCCGCGGGCGCCATTTTGATGATCGCGTCGGATCATGGCTTCGCCTGGCGGCAGGGACGACCCACGCTCTCGAGCTTCGCCATCTCCACCGCCGCGAAGTGGCACCGCAAGACAGGCATCTACCTCCTGTGGGGACCGGGTATCGTGCCCGCCCCGGCACACCCCCAGCGCGGGAAGGTCACGCAAGTCTGTGCCACGCTCCTGGCCCTCCTGGGCCTGCCCTCCGCCGGGTATATCGCGGGCCCGCCCCTACCTGGTGCGCCGGCTCCGCTGACCGCACGTTTCGACTATCGGGTCTCTTTCCAGCCCTCCTCGGTGGCGCTCGCTTCTCATCCCCGGGCGGATGCGCAGGCGATCGAAAAACTCCGCGCCCTCGGCTACGTGGGGGCGGCGGAGGCGCTCTCCGCCCCCGAGGCCGCGCGGGTGGCAGGCTCGCGGCGCACCGCCGGTTCCTACAACAACGAAGGCCTCATCCTCAAGGACGAGGGCAAGCCCGAGCAGGCGATCACGGCCTTCGAGAGCGCTCTCCGTCTGGACAAGAACCTTGCCTCCGCGCTCTGGAACCTCAGCGACCTGCTCTTCGCACAGAATCGCGACTTCGATCGATCCGACGATCTATTGCTGCGGGCTTTCGCCAACGGTATGCCGGAGGCTCCACGCTTTCTCGTGGGACGCGCGATCGGCTATCAGCGCGCGAACCAAGTCGAGCGCAGCCTCAAGCTGATGTCGCGGGCGGCCGTGGCTCGCCCCGACGAGCCTGAGGTCTGGCTCTTCCAGGGCCGCTATCGTGTCGAAAAGGGCGACTGTCGCGGCGCGCTCG
>DATMQU010000064.1:0-4871 GCA_035566715.1 Vicinamibacteria bacterium | reverse complement strand
GGCCAGACGAAGGGGGACGACGTCGTCGCTCTGATCGCCAAGAAGAACTACTCGAAGGCGATCGAAGTCCTCCGGGCCCAACTCCAGGGCCAGCACCCGGACCCGCGCCTCCGCCTCCAGCTCGCCGACGTGCTGGTCTTGGCCGGCAAGGGTCGCGACGCGGTCGTCCACCTGACCGCCCTCGCGGATGAGTTCGCCCGCGAGGGGTTCGCGGCCAAAGCCATCTCCATCCTCAAGAAGATCCAGAAGATCGACCCCGGCCAGCGCGACGTGGACGTGAAGATCGCCGCCCTCATCCAGGAAAAGCAGCGCACCGCCACCGTGCTGCCCCCCGCGGGCTTCGAGATCGGCATGGAGGAGATCGGCTTTGAGCCGCCCCCTCGGGAAGCGGGGGTCGCCGCGCCCGAGGAGCCGCCCGCGGCCCCGAGCGGCTTGGGGCCGCCCCTGGAGCCCGAGGCCGAGGAGCCCCCGGCCTCCCACCCCGAGCCAGAAGACCTGCCCGAGATCGCGCTCGAGGCGGACCCCCTCGAGGCCGAGCCCATCCTCGCCGAGCCCGCCTCCCTCGACCTCGTCCCCCTGGAGGCCCCCGCTCCTTCCGGCCCGCGCACATCGGGCTCGGAGGTCGTTGACAATGACTTGCTGTTCGCAGACGGGGTGGAGGAGATCGCCCCCCTGGCCGAAGCCGAGCCCGCCTCCCCCGATCCCATGTCGGACAGCAACTTCGCGGAGGAGGTGCTGTCCCTCATCGACAGCGTGTTCCCCTCCGGGGGAGCGTCCGCGGCCGGCCCCACGGGGGAGGCACCGGCCACGGGCAGCCAGATCGTGGTGAGCCCGCTCTTCAAGGACTTCTCCGTGGACGAGATGGTGGCCGTCATCCAGGGACTGAAGCTGCTCACCTTCAAGCGGGGGGACGTGATCCTTCGCGAAGGGGAGCGGGGTGACAGCCTCTACATGCTCACCTCGGGCATGGTCCGCGCTTTTCGGAAGGACGCCGCCGGCCAGCAAGTCAAGCTGGGCGACCTGAGCGAGGGCGTCTTTTTCGGAGAGGTCTCGATCCTGACCGGCAAGCCCCGCTCTGCCACCATCGCCGCCCTCACCCGCTGCGAGCTGCTGGAGCTGGACCGGCCCACCCTGGACTCGATCACCGCCACCCACCCCCACGTCTGGGAGGTCCTGCAGGAGTTCGCCGACCGGCGGACGGCCCGCGGCTAGAGGGGCGCGCGCCGCCTCAAGCCTTGAGGTAGGGGAGCATCTTCTTGAAGGCCTCGCCGTCGCTGCGGCCCAGCAGCTCGTAGATCGCCATCTCCGCGCTGGAGAGAAGGGCCCCCGCGCGCTCCATGCGCGAGAGCCCCACGCGGGAGTTCTCCTCCGTGCGCGAGCCGACGGCATCGCTCGCCAGGTGGACCTCATAACCCTTCTCGAGCGCGCCCAGCACGGTCTGGGCCACGCAGATGTGGCTCTCCACCCCCGCGAGGAGGAGCTGGTCGCGGCCCGAGAGGGCGGAGAGGCGGGAGAGGAACGGCTCGCTCTGGAAGCAGCCAAAGGACACCTTATCGAGCGGCTCCACGCCCCCCGCCCCCTCCCGGACCTCGGGCACGATCTCGCCCAGCCCCTTCCGGTACTGGGTGGTGAGGACCACGGGCAGATCGAGGATCCGGGCCAAACGGAGGAGGAGAACGCTGTTCCTCACGATCCGCTCCCGGCCTACGATGGCGGGCATGAGCCGCTCCTGCAGATCGACGAGCACGAGCACGGCGCGGTCGGGGCGCAGCACGTTCATGACCGGCTCTCTTTCTGCGGGCTAGAGGACGCCTCCCAAGGACGGCCGCCGGCCCAGGAACCGACCGCGTCCTGCAAGGCCTCCAGGTGCCCGGTGAAGAAGTGGTCGCTCCTCGGAATCACGACCAGGGAGCGGGGCGGGGGCAAGCGCTCCACGAGCCGCCCCAGCTGATCCGCGGGGCCGAACTCGTCGGCTTCGCCCTGGACGAAGAGCCGCGGCTTTGAGCAGGCCTCGAGGAACGAGGTGTCCGCGACCCGGGAAAGGGGGTAGCCCAGGGCGAAGAGCGCGCGCGCGCGGGCGTCCCCCACCCCCACCCGCAGGGCCATCTCGGAACCGAAGGAAAAGCCCCCCAGGACGAGGGGCAGGCCGGGGAAGCGGCGCTCGCTCTCGTCGAGCGCGGCGCGCACGTCGTCCTGCTCACCCCGGCCGTGGTCGTGGGTGCCCTCGCTCCGCCCCACCCCCCGGAAGTTGAAGCGCAGCGCGGCCAGGCCCTCCTGCTGGAGCGCCTTGGCGACGCGGAAGACCACCTTGTAGTGCATGATCCCGCCGAACTGGGGATGGGCATGGCAGACCACCGCCGCCGCCAGGGGGGCCTCGTCCGGCCACATGAGGATGGCCTCCAGGCGGCCGGCGGGCCCCGCAATGTCCAAGGCCTGGTTTTGGGTCACGGGCGGATTCTAACCGGGCGGGACGGCGCCCGCGTCAGGGAGAAGCCGGGCCCTTCGCCTTTTCCTCCAGCATCCGGTTGACCGCGGGCAAGAAGGCCTCCGCCAGGAGGGCGATGCCCTCCGGGGTCAGGTGGCAGACGTCGGTGAAGAGCAGGGGCTCGCGGAGCAGGCGGTGCACGAGCACGTGCGCCATGTGATGATCGTAGACGAAGAGCTCGAACATCTCGTTGTAGCGGGCGATGAGGTCCGCGTACTCGCGGTAGTCGTGGAGGGGAAAGTGGGTCGTCCAAAAGTCCAAGTTGACGTCCAGGTAGCGCCGGAAGCTCGGGGGGGCCGACGGGTAGTCGGGGGCGGCAAAGGAGCCCACCAGGTAGCTCACCCCGCGCTCGCGGCAGATCTCTCCCATGGTGCGGAAGTTCTCGAGGGTCTCCCGGAAGAAGGGATCGAAATCGCGGGCGGGGAGGGGGAACAAGCGTTCTAAGAGAAGGCTCTGGTGCAGCCTGCGTCGCCAGGGGCGGCTCGCCGCGTAGCGGGGGAGATGGCGCCAGGCGAGATCGTTGATGGCGCCGTAGTCGACGATGAGGTCGGGCTCGAAGCCGAACAGCTTCTCGCGCCGCTCGAGCCAGTAGTCGGAGGTGGTCCCGCTGATCCCGAGATTCAGAACCTCGAGCGAGAGGTGGGGGTGGTGTTGCCGGAGCCCGCGCTCGAGGATGGCGGGGTAGGTCTCGTCGTTCGTCCGGCCTCCCACCGTGGTGGAGCCGCCCAGGCAGATCACGCGCAACGTGCCCGGGGGCTTCTTGGGCGTGAACTCGTGGGTGCGGAAGCCGAGGCTGTTGATCTGGACGCTGTAGGTCTCGCCGCCGACGGTGAGGTCGAGGCGAGCGTTGGGCTTGTACTCCTCCCAGACCCGCCCGTGCCGCCAGAGCGGCCGGGCCGCGGCTTGCCGCTCCCAGGAGTGGCCATAGAGGCTGCGCGACATGTACTCGGCGGCGTCGCGCTCCGCCATCCGTCTCTCCCCGCGGAGGAGCACCTCGCCGCCCAGTCCCACGATCAGGAGCAGGGTCAGGGCGGCGTAGAGGGCCTTGAGCCCCCACAAACCCCAGCGCGGCATGGGCCGGAATAGTGGCACAGCCCTGCGCGCGAGGAAAGACACGCGCCCCGGCTATGCGCGCTCAGGCCACGCTGCGGGCGGGGGGCCCCAGCCCGGCGGCGGCGCGGGCGGCGAGCTGGGCCGCCCGCGGCGGCGGCGTGCCCCGGTTCGCCTCCTTCACGACCCTGACCGCGCCCAGCGAGCGGGCCTTGCCCACGGTGGCCTGGAGGAGGGCCCGCTCCACGCCCTTCTGCGCGCCCCCCGCCACCGCGAACTCGTCCAGGCAGGCGAGCAGGCCGCCCAGGCCGAGCTGGTAGCGGAGGGACAGCGTGGCCACGCCCACGATCTTGCCGTCCACCTCGGCCACGCGAACGAGGAAATGAGGGTTGCCGAGCGTCTTGCGGAAGGTCTGGGCGAAGGAAATGGGCTCCGGGTAGTAGCCGACGTCCTCCAGGAGAGCGAGGACGGTCACGCCGTCGGTCAGCGACGCTGGTCTCACATTCACGCCCATGATTCCTCCTGTCCTTGTGCCTCGCCGGCCACGGCCGTGTGTCCCTCGGGCCACTGGAGGCGGCCTGAAGCGTCGAAATCCATGGCCGGCCGCGGCGCTTCGAAGGGTGCGCGTGTCCCCGGACGAGGCATGGAAGGGGATCTGCAAAACGGGGGCCAGGCGCTCGACTCGGGGACGTCCAACGCGGGACCCGTTCCCTCCGGCGGGGAGGGGAGCTAAGATCTCTGGGTCGCCGATCCGCGGGAGGGCGAGGTGAGGGTGTTTCTGACGGGGGCCACGGGTTACATCGGCAGCGCGGTGGCGGCGGCCTTCCGACGCGCGGGGCACGAGGTCTGGGGTCTCTGCCGCTCCGCGGAGAAGATGGCCGCCCTCGCCCGCCAGGAGATCCATCCCGTGCCCGGGGACCTCGGTCGGCCCCAGAGCTACGCGGCCGTCGCCGCCGACTGCTCCGTGCTGGTCCACGCGGCGGCCGACATCCAGGGCGGCATGGTGGGACCGGATCGGGCCGCCCTGGACGCGTTCCTGGCCGCGGCCCGGACGGGCTCGCAGCCCAAAACCCTCGTGTACACCAGCGGCGTCTGGGTCCACGGAAACACCGGCGCTCCCCCGGTGGACGAGACCACGCCCCTCAAGCCGGCCCGGCTCGTGGCCTGGCGTCCCGCCCACGAGCAGCTCGTGCTGCAAGCGGCGGGGGCGCGGGGCCTGGTGCTGCGGCCGGGATGCGTCTACGGCCGGCAAGGGGGCCTGACCGGTGCCTGGTTCGCGGGGGCCCAGCGGGAGAAGGTGGTGCGGGTGGTCGGGGACGGGCGCAACCGCTGGGCC
>DATMQU010000063.1:0-3179 GCA_035566715.1 Vicinamibacteria bacterium | reverse complement strand
TTCAAGAGCTATCGCGGCATGGGCTCGATCGGAGCCATGAAAGAGGGTTCTCGGGACCGCTACTTTCAGGAGTTCGAGGGCTCCGGGGACAAGCTGGTGCCGGAGGGTATCGAAGGCATGGTCCCCTACAAGGGCCCGCTCTCGGCCATGATCCAGCAGCTGGTGGGTGGCCTGCGAGCGGGGATGGGCTATTGCGGGGCGGCTTCGATCCGGGACCTCCAGACCCGCTCACGGTTTGTGCGGATCTCGCCCGCGGGCCTCAAAGAGAGCCACGTCCACGACGTCATCATCACGAAAGAAGCCCCCAATTACCGCCTCGAGTAGGAAGGCCGGCAGGCGCGTCCTGCTTGCGGCCGTCCTGGCTTCCGCCTCTTGCGGGGGCGGGCCTCGCGAGCCGCTCCTCACCTACTTCAACGGCGAATACGGCCTCTCCCTGCGCTATCCCGCCGGTTGGAAGACCGACCAGGCGGAGCAGGACGGAGTCTGGTACCGGTACTTCCTGGGGCCCCCCGCCGGCCCTGGAAAGAAGCCGGCAGTTTCCGTCACCCTCCTTGTTGGGCGTCTGGGCTCCACCCTGGACGACTATGCCCAGACCTATCTGGCCGGCAACACCCTGGCCTCATCCCGGGACGAGGTGCGCGGCGAGGCCAAGGGCCGGTCCTACCTCTTCGCCTCCCCGGACGGGTCCGCCCGCCACTCCCTCCTGCTCCTCGAGGAGAAGGGCCGTGTCTACGGCCTCTACACCCAGGCCGAGGCCCCCCTCTTCGAGCGCCACTTCCCCATCCTCGAGGAGATGGCAAAGAGCCTGAACCTAGAGCGGCTCGGCGCCTACCCCGAGCAGCGCTACCCCGACTATTCCTTCTCCGTGCGCGTGCCCCCGTCGTGGCGCGAGAGCCGCCACTTCGGGGGCGGGGGCACCCTGCTCCTGCAGTACACGAGCCCCGCCCTGGCCGTGGACAAGGACGGTCAGACCGTCCACGCCTCCCTCACCCTGACCGTGGAACCCATACCGGGGGCGGGGACCTTGGACGCCTTCTACGACGGAACGCGGCGAAAGCTGGGCTCCAACTTCCAAGTCGTCAGCCACGAGGCCTGGGGGGGCGGGTACGCGGACGTGATGCGCACGGAGACGCCGATGGCGGTCTCCCGGGTCAAGCGCTTCTACCGCGCCCAGGAGGGGCGCGGTTACTCGCTCACCTTCGAGGCCCGCGACGACGTCTACACCCGCGTCGCGCGCTGGTACGATATCATTGCCTCCGGCCTGAAGATCGGGGCAGAAATGCAGAGCCCGTGACGACGACCGCGCTCGGCCGCTGGGGCGGTGCCCTGGGACGGATGTGGCGGGGGCCCGACTGCCTGGAGATGGAGGTGGGGCCCGCGGGGCCCCGGGGCGAGCTGGGCGTGCCCTCCGCGGGGGACGGGGTCTTTGAGGTAGTGACCGTCCAGGGCCGGCCCTGCCTGACCCCGGACGAGGCCTCCTACTACCTATACGTCACCCTGCCCCCCCCCATCCTCGCCCGCGCCCCGGAGGCTATTTGGCTCGACGTCGAGTACTTTGGCGAGCGCTACGGTGAATTCCGGGTCCAATACGCGTCCCGGGACCGATCTGCGCCCCAGGATGGGCTCTACAAGGCCGCCGAGCAGCGCTGGACCGGCGACACCGCAGGCCTCCGCCGCTTCCGCCGGGCCCTCTTCTTCCTCCCGGACTTCGACCCGAGCCGGACCCAGAATCAGGGCGCCTCGCTCCGTCTGGAGTTTCGCCGTGAACTCTTGATCTCCCGGCTCCGCGTGGCCCTCGAGGAGCCCCCCGACCTGGCTGCTTTTCCCGCCCTCGCCCCCCTCCCCGAGCTCCGCAAGATGCCGGGGCGGTTCTACCCCATCAACTACCTGTTCATCGAGATCACCAACGCCTGCAACTTCAAGTGCACCTGGTGCCCCGACGAGATCATGAACCGCCGCCGCGGCTTCATGAAGAAGGACAAGGTCTTCCGCCTCCTGGACCAGATTGCGGAGAAGAAGTCCTGGCTGGGCCCCCTCTACCCGGTGAAGCTCCACCAGATGGGCGAGCCCATGCTGCACCCGGACCTGGTCGAGATCGTGGAGCGGGCGGAGCGCCAGGGGGTGGGCATCGAGCTCAACACCAACTGTGGCCTCATCACGCAGGAGAGGGTGGACGGCCTCTACCGGGCCGGCCTCACCAACCTCATCCTCTCCTACCAGACCCCGGACCCCGACTCCTTCAAGACCCGGAAGGCGCCGCGACTGGTGTTCGACGAGTACCGCGACAAGGTGCGCCTGGCCGTGGAGCGCAAGGTGGCCCTCCGGGCCCGCACCAACCTCGAGATCGACATCATGAACACCAAGCACGTCGACGGCCAGCGCATCGTGAGCGCGGAGGAGCAAGCGGTGGCCTTCATCCAGGACTGGATCGCCTTCGCCCGCTCCCTGGAGAAGACGTACGGCCTTCCCCCCCGAGACCACAACGAGGAGGAGATCCGCTCCCGACGCTTCCTCGACCAGGACGAGAACGGGAGCCGCTATACCCTCTTGGACGGCGTCCACCTGATCTGGAAGCGCTACCACACCTGGGGCAACGTGATCGGGGGCCACACCACCGCCCTCGTCCCCGACACCTACTGCCCCGCCCCCTACGACCAGTTCGTGGTCCAGTGGAACGGCGACGTCACCACGTGTTGCACGGACTACGAGGGCCGCACCAAGACCGCCAACGTCTTCGCCACCTCCATCGAGGCCATCTGGAAGGGCGACCGTCTCAAGCAGCGCAAGAAGGACATGCTCGCGGGGCGCCTCTTGGACGTGTGCGCGAAGTGCCAGGGGGTCAAGTAGGCGGCGTGCCGATCCCCGGCCGACGTTAGCCGGGGTGGGTACGGGTGAGGGCCCGGATGCGCTCGGCCTCCCCCGGGTAGCGCCGGATCAGCGCCTCCCGCTCGCCGCCTTCGTAGTCCAGCGCGTCCCAGCCGGGGGCCATGGTCGTGCCCAGAAGGGCGAGGCGTCCTCCGGCCCGGAGCCGTGAGCCCTGCCACGCGCCGCGCGGCACCACCAGCTGCACGCTCTGGCCCGCCATGAGGTCGGCCCCCAAGACCGCGAGCTCGCTCCTCCCGTCCGCGTGGAGCAGGAGCAGCTCCACCGGGTCTCCGAGATAGAAGTGGTAGACCTCC
>DATMQU010000062.1:0-2634 GCA_035566715.1 Vicinamibacteria bacterium | reverse complement strand
AGACGCTGCTCGTGCAGTCCGGCAAACCGGTGGGTGTCTTCGGCACCCATCCCGATGCGCCCCGGGTCCTCATCTCCAACTCCATGCTCGTCCCGGCCTGGGCAACCTGGGAGAACTTCTACGAGCTGGACCGCAAGGGTCTCATGATGTACGGCCAGATGACGGCCGGCTCCTGGATCTACATCGGCACCCAGGGCATCCTGCAGGGCACCTACGAGACGTTCGCGGAGGCCGCCCGCCAGCATTTCGGGGGCTCGCTCGCGGGGCGCCTGGTCCTGACCGCGGGGCTGGGGGGGATGGGGGGGGCCCAGCCCCTCGCCGCCACCATGAACCAGGGGGTGATGATCGCGGTGGAGGTGGACCGCCAGCGGATCGAGCGCCGCCTGCAGAGCCGTTACCTCGACGAGATGGCGGAGAGCCTGGAGGAGGCCCTGGCCCGCGCCCAGCTTGCCCGTCGGGACAGCCGGGCCCTCTCCATCGGCCTCCTGGGCAACGCCGCCGACATCCTGCCGGAGATGGCGCGCCGGCGGGTGGTGCCCGACCTCGTCACCGACCAGACGAGCGCCCACGATCCTTTGAACGGCTACGTTCCCAACCGGATGGGCTACGAGCAGGCCCTGCGCCTGCGCCGGGACGAGCCCGCCCGATATATGGCGGAGGCGCGCCGGAGCATGGCCGAGCACGTGCGGGCCATGCTGGACCTGAAGCGGCAGGGCGCGGTGGTCTTCGACTACGGCAACAACATTCGGGCGGAGGCCAAGAAAGCGGGGGTCGCGGAGGCGTTCGACTTCCCCGGCTTCGTGCCCGCATATATCCGGCCCCTCTTTTGCGAGGGCAAGGGGCCGTTCCGTTGGGTGGTGCTGTCCGGAGATCCCGCCGACCTTGCCGCCACCGATGAAGCGGTCCTCCGCACCTTCCCTGAGGACCGGGCCCTCCACCGCTGGATCACCCTCGCTCGCGAGCGGGTCACCTTCCAGGGCTTGCCCGCCCGCATCTGCTGGCTCGGTTACGGCGAACGGGCCCGGATGGGGAAGGTCTTCAACGACCTGGTGCGCTCGGGCGCGGTGACAGCCCCCATCGTGATCGGTCGCGACCACCTGGACGCGGGTTCTGTGGCTTCGCCCAACCGGGAGACGGAGGGCATGAAGGACGGCTCCGACGCGGTCGCCGACTGGCCCATCCTCAACGCGCTCCTGAACGCGGTAGCGGGCGCAACCTGGGTCTCCGTCCACCACGGCGGGGGCGTGGGCATGGGCTACTCCATCCACGCGGGGATGGTGGTGGTGGCGGACGGCACCCCCGAGGCCGCGGTCCGACTGCAGAGGGTGCTCACCACCGACCCCGGCACGGGCGTGATGCGCCACGTGGACGCGGGCTACGAGCGCGCGGCCGCGGTCGCCCGCGAGCGCGGGCTCCGCATTCCGTTTCTCGATCAGGCCCGTTGACGATGGCCCGCTTCGAGGTCCCCCGGCCGGGCCTCGTGGAGAGCTTGCGGGCGCGGGCGATCGATCGGGGCCCCCTCCTCCTCACCGGCCCTCCCGGCGCGGGCAAGACGACGCTCCTCCTGGAGCTGGCGGGGGTCCTGGCCCGCGAGGGCTGGCGGCCGGTGTACCTGGACCTCATGGCCGCGGCTTCCTCGCCCGACCGCTTCGTCGCCGCCGCCCTCGATGTCCTGCCCGCCGACCAATTCCGCGATCGCCTGGCCCAGGCCACGGAGATCCGGCGCCTCGCGGGTGCGGGGCGGCAACGGGGCGTGGACGCGGTGCAGGCGCTTTTCGCCCTCTGGTCTTCCCTCGATCAGGCGGCGGGCCGGCCGGTGGCGCTCCTTCTGGACGAAGCCACCGAAATCCGCTCCCTGGCCTACTTCCCCGGCCTCCGACAGGCCCACAAGACGCTCGTGGCCGCTCTGGGTGCACGGCGACGCGGGACCGTGCTCGCCACCTCCTACCACACCCTGGCCCGGGAGCTCTGGCCGGGTCTCGACGCCCTTGCCATACCTCCCCTGTCCGCGGCCGACCTCGCGCCCGTGCTGCGCGCGGGGGGGGTCGCCGCCCCTGCGGAGGCCCTCGTCCTGGCCTCCTTCGGCTGGCCGCGGCATGTCCGTGTCCTCGTCGCGCGCCTGGCCGAGGGCGCCGACCTCGTCGCGGCCTGGGCGGAAGAGATGGCCGGGGGTGGCCAGCTGGAGCTGGCCTGCCGGCACACCTACGAGTCGCTCCTCCTGCGCAGCCGCGGCTACGGGATCTGCAAGGCGGTGCTGGCCGCGGTCGCCCGCGAGGAGGGTCTGAACCTCACCGCCCTCGTCGCCCGCCTCGGCCGCACGCCCGGCGCCACGCGCGACTATCTGCAGTGGCTGGTGGGTGTCGACGCTCTACGGGTGGTGAAGAAGCGCTACTACTACGTGGACGGGCTCATCCGCCAGTGGGTCCGGCTGCACGGGCGCGGCGCGCCCCCCACCCCGGCGGAGCTCTTGGCCGCGGCCCGGGGGGTGATCCGGCCCGAGGGCCGCGCGCAGAAGGCCCCAGAGACTCCGCCCGCGGCGGAGCCCGCCCTTCCCCGCCGGGACACGCTCATGGAGATCGATTAGACGAGGTGCGGCTCCAGGAGCTTCACGAGGGCCTCCTTGGACATCTTCCC
>DATMQU010000061.1:0-2316 GCA_035566715.1 Vicinamibacteria bacterium | reverse complement strand
GCTTGAGCACCGCGTGGCTGAACTCGCCCCCCAGGAACACGAAGGACCATTCGCCCTCCCGCTCGATCTCTTTGATAAACGGCTGTACGAGGACATCGCCCTGCGCCGTGAGCTCCTGCAGGGCGCGATGGGCGTCGCCGCTGGCAGCCTCTCGCGCAGAGACGCGCCACGTTCGGAATGCCGAGGCTGACACCGCTGGCTTCACGACCGCTTCCGACCACCCTCGGTCGCGAAGCAGGCGGCCTAGATCGACGGTGGATCCGCGCTCGAGCCAGGCGGTCGGAACGACAGGCAGGCCGGCCCCTTTCAGGTCCTTCAGGTACGATTTGTGCGCGTTGGAGCGGACGAGGGGAGCGGGGTTCCACAGCGGCACCCCATCCGCCTCGACCCGGTCGAGCCAAGCCAGGAACTCTGAGAGCCGCAGGTGATAGTCCCAGCAGGAGCGAATGACGACGCGGTCGAACATGGCCCAGCGCGCTCCGGCATCGTTCCACACCAACGGCCGAGCGCTGACGCCGCGCCGGGATAGCTCGTCCAACAGAAGGCGATCGTCCTCCGTCAGATCGGGAACGCGGTCACAGGTCGCGAGGGCGACCTTCATCGTCGCCGCCAAGACCTGCTGGCGGCAAGGAGGGGGCCCGGCTTCCTTTCCCTTCTGACCAAGTGCTCCTCCAGGCTCATCCAGGTGCGCCGCCGGCAGTCGTTGCAGGCCATGGACAGAATACGTCATCTGGGGGCTTCCATTGGCCGGATGCGGAACCCGATCCTCGGCGAGAAGCCCTGGTCCCACCGCTTCCCGCGGTGATGTGGCGTTGCCCGCCGCCCTTGACAAGAGGCCCCTAGTGAGACATCTTTATATTCATGTACCGTGGTAACAACATTCATGAGGAGGGGAAAGTCATGATTCAGTCGATCCTCGTGCTCTGGGCGCTCGCCGTGGCCTCGGCGAGCGCGGCGCCTCTTGCGCCCGGGCGACTGACGAGGTCCTACACGCAGCACCTCGACGCGCTTCCGGCGGTGGTGTTTCCGCTCCTCGGGCCGGTGCAGGAGAAGAAGTGGGCGCACGGCTGGGATCCGGCATTCGTTTATCCACCGGGAGGCGCGGACGAGAGGGGATGCGTGTTCACGACCGGCGGCGGCGCCAGCGTGTGGATACTCACGGTGTTCGACGAGCCCAGCCTGCGGGTGGAGTACGTGCAGGTCACGGCCGGCGTGCGGGTGTCGGAGTTGAGCATCACGCTGGCGCCGCAGGGGACGACGGGAACCGTGGCCGTGATCTCCTATACGTGGACCGCCCTCTCCGCTAAGAGCAATGACTTCATCGAGGCGCACCGGGGCCCGCTGTTCGAAGAGGGCATGCGGGAGTGGGAGAGCGGGTTCAACGCCTATTTGAGGGGGCGAGCGAAGGAGTAGGAAACGACATGGACATAGGTATCTTTCAGCTGTTGCCGCAACCCGATGGGCTATCCGACCGGGACGTGATCGCGCAGGCGCAATGGGAGGTGGACCTGGCGGAGGCCGGGGGTTACAGCAGCGTCTGGGTAACCGAGCACCATTTGTCGCCCTTTGGGCTCGTGGGCGCGCCCTCCGTCTATGCGGCCGCGATTGCGGGGCGGACGGAGCGCATCTCTATAGGCTACGGAGTGGCGGTCGTTCCCCTGCATCATCCACTTAGGCTCGCCGAGGAGATCGCGTGGATCGATTACCTCAGCCGCGGCCGCGTGGTGGTCGGTGTCGGTCCCGGTTTCAGCCCCTATGAGTTCGCTGCGTTCGGTGTCCCGCTTGGCGAGCGCCACCGGCGCCTCGAGGAGGGGCTTGCCATCTTGCGGGGCGCTTTGGGACAGTCGTCGTTCGCGCATTCGGGCGAGCATTGGACGTTTCCGCACATCGCCCTGAGGCCGCGGCCCTACCACGGGGCCGCACCTCCGTTCCTGCGAGCATGCTCGAGCCTCGAGTCCGTGCGACAGGCCGCCCATGAAGGGACTCCCCTCATGATTGGCCTCAAATCTCACCTGGAGATCGCCGAGAGAATCACCACCTACCGAGCGGTCCGGAGCGAGCTCGGCCTGTCGGAGGCCGAGGTCGATCGTGAGGTGGCTGCCTTCCGGGTCCTGCGCCGCGTCAGCGTGGCCGACACGGACGAGGAGGCGGTCGCCGCCATGAAGCAGGCTTTGATCTGGGAGGGAGAGACCGCCCGGAGGGTCCATGGTCCCGCGTCGCCCGGGGCCGGGGCGACGACCGCCGACGGTGGTGCCGTAAGGGATGGAGGCGAGGTGCCGGGGGCGTGCGCGGGAACCCCGGGGACGGTAGCCGCCG
>DATMQU010000060.1:0-2436 GCA_035566715.1 Vicinamibacteria bacterium | reverse complement strand
CTTCGCGAACAACGCCGCGCAAGCATCTGCTCCGCTGGCGATTGAGCCGCAGAAGGTCACCAGCACGGCCACGGTGTACGCAGTCTTCGCAATCGAATAGGGCCTCGGCCTAGATGAGTCCCGACCGCCCCGCGATCCGCCGTGCCAGCACCCACGATGCGATCGCGGCTCCGCAGGCAACGCCGGTCCAGAGCCCCTGTTCCATTCGCGCGGAAAGGTGCTCTGCAACGGGAAGCTGATGCAGTGACAGCAGCGGCGCACCGTGCATGATGTAGCTCACAAGCTCAAAGCCGCCCCAGCTGAGCACTCCGCCGGCAAGAATCATGCCGGGAATGGCGCGCTTCCATGGGAACGGGATCGGCGGGGGCGCGGCGGCCTCTTCAATGACGCTCTCCATGACCGACGCCAGGAAGCCCGAGGAGGGAACCAGGTCCGCTTCATCTGCCAGGATGTTGTCCAGCTTGTCGTTCATGTCAGGCCTCCTTCCCCTTGCTTAGACTCGAAAACTCGGTAGCTGCTTCTTCGAGATGCGGAAACCGTCGTCGCAGAAGCCCGCGGGCGCGGGCCAGCCGTGCTTTCACCGTGCCCTCAGGCAGGCACATGGTGCGGGCGGCCGCTGAGACATCCATCTCATGAAAGTAGAACAGAACCAGGGGTTCGCGGTAGCGCTGCGGCAAGGCCAGCACTGCGCGGCGAACCGACTCCTCGCGGTTGCGCTCGGCAAGCTCGTTGTGCTGGCTGGCCGGACCAGCGGGCTCGTCCACATCCTCGATCCGCACGTTGACGGTGGGGAAGCGCTTCAGATCGTTGCGATAGACGTTGGCTGCCAGGGCAAAGAGCCAGGTAGAGAAGCGGGCATCCCGCCGCCATCCGGAGAGCCCGCGCCATGCCCGCAGGAACGCTTCCTGCGCGAGCTCTTCCGCCCGGCCGCGGTCGCGACAGTAGCGCCAGGCCATGTTGATGAGCGGCCCTTGCCAGCGCCGGACGATCCCCTCGAAGGCGCCGACGTCGCCGGCGAGCACCCGGTCCACGTCGGCTGCATCGAGGTCGATCGGATCTGTAGTTGCGTTTTGGGCGATTGCGTCCATGGAGCTTCATGCGGTGGGACAGGGTCGCGAGTGAGCCGGTTGCATTTTATTCCCTGAAGCTCGTCCGGACCGGTGTTTGCAAGGCCGTTGTGGCCATGGGATGATGCCCGCATAGTGCGCCGGCCCACCACCCTGCCGCCCCATGGTGTTGCACCGCGGTGTTTATCCCGATGGGAGCTGACGAAAAGAAAATGCAACCGCCAACTCCAGGTGCAGGTCGTACCGGGCGAATGGGACATTGAGGTCCCGAACGGAGAAGAGGAGGCACGGTATGACACATCTTGCGGTGAACTTGGCGGCGTTTTTGATGGACGACTTCGAAATGCGCAATTTTGGATTGTGGCTGTTCCTATCGGTCGGAGCAGTGAGCCTGTTTGCCGTTTTCATCCCGCTGGTGAGCTGGATCGAGGGGCGCCGCAAGGAGCGCGAGGCGTATTACAAGGCAGAAACGTTTCGCAGGCTGGCGGAGGCCTCGGGCGAGGGGGCGAAGGCGGCCTTGGAGCTGATGCGCGAGGAGGACCGGCTGAAGCGGCTCAAGACTATGGAGGGAATCAAACTTGGAGGCGTGATTAATCTTGCAGTAGGGATTGGCTTGTCGGTCATGCTCCGGACGCTGATTGGAACTGGAGGGCCCTATCTCGTGGGGCTGATTCCCGGGCTGGTCGGCGTGGCGCTGCTGGTCTACGCCTTCTTCATGGCCGAGCCGGTGCGGTGAAGTCTTCGAGAGACCGGCTGTCTTCCCAAAGAATCGCCAGGCTCTGCAGCGGCATCGCAGAGACCGTTTGTTGGAACGACCGTTCCGAGGCGCCGCATGACCCTATCAGGCAAACGCCAGCCTTCACTCTTCATTCCCCACGGGGGTGGTCCCTGTTTCTTCATGGACTGGACGTGGGGTCCGCCCGACACTTGGGACGGGACCAAGCGGTTTCTCGAGCGCTTGGCCGGCACCTTGCCGGAGAGGCCAAGGGCTCTGCTGGTGGTGAGCGGGCACTGGGAGGAGCCGGTCTTCAAGATAGGTTCCGGCCAGCACCCGCAACTCATCTTCGACTACTACGGCTTCCCGGACCATACCTACAAATTGACCTGGCCGGCGCCTGGTGATCCGGTGCTCGCGCAACGCGTGAAGGGCCTCCTGGAGGACGTCGCTCTGCCGGCCGCTCTCGATCCGGTACGTGGATACGATCATGGTGTCTTCGTCCCCCTGAAGGTGGTGTTTCCTGAAGCCGACATTCCTGTGGTCACGCTCAGCCTCTCTGCGGGTCCGGCCGGGCAACTCGACCCCGGAGTGCATCTTGAGGCGGGCCGCGCGCTGGCACCATTGCGGGATGAGGGCGTATTGATCGTCGGC
>DATMQU010000059.1:0-5988 GCA_035566715.1 Vicinamibacteria bacterium | reverse complement strand
CCGGCCGGTGCTCTTTAGACCCCGCGGGAAGGGAATCCCCATCGAGAAGCCGAGCGGCGCCACCAAGAGGATCGCGACCGCGATGCGAGCGGGCAGGGGTAGGGACAGGAGGCGGGGGACGACTTCCGGGAGGGCGAACGCGTAGACGAGCCCGAGGGCGGCGACGGTCAGACAGGCGGGCGCGGCCGCAAAGGCGCCGCTCGCCCGAGCCCCCAGGCCCCCTGTAGCCAGGAGGGTGAAAAGGAGGATAGACAGGGTGAAGATGGGATGGCCCAGCAGCAGCGTCAGGTTCTGCAAGAGGGCCAGCTCCACCGCGATGAAGCCAAGGCCCAGACCGGAAAAATAGACGAGGGAGGCGGCGTAGGCGCCGGTGCTCTCGCCCCTCGGTTTGCCAAAGATCACCAGCGCGAGGCAGAGCCCACCGACCAGGCGCAGGATCCACAAGAAGTCTCCGCTCATGCTGGCGGGCAGGCCCCAGGGCTTCTGGCGGGCGAAGAAGAAGGGCCGGTCGTCGAACACGGGGTCCACGCGTTCGGGGGCTTCCGCCGCATACTCGGCCAGGGTCTTACGGCCGGAGAAGAGGTCCGCGTAGGGCTGCGCCACTTCTCGGCCGGGGAGGATGACCGGCCGGGCACCCTTCCAGCCCTGGATCTCCGCGGTCTCGCCCTCGGCGAAGGGCCTCCGGCGCAGCATGAAGATCATCTGCGGTGGGTCGGGCGTGGGCCCCGGCTTCTCCAGCAGGGCCACGATGCGCGGGCCCGCCTCTTCCCTCCCCAGCAGGGCCACCGAGTTCGAGACCAGGCGCGGAATGTCCACGTCCCACCGCAGGATCACGAGCATCCCGTCCGGGGTCAGGTGGTCGTAGTAGGCCCGGAACGCCTCCGTCGTGTAGAGGTGGTTCTCGGAGAGGCTGAGCCCGCCCGAGGCCACCGCCGCCCAGGAGTCCACGAAGCCGAGGAGGATCACGTCGAACTTCTCCTCGCTGCGGCTGATAAAGGTGCGCCCCTCGCTGAGCACGGCCTTCACCCGCGCCTGGTCGTAGAGGTTGCCCGCCTCGGCCCCGAAGTGCCGCACGAAGCGCAGCATGAGGGGGTTCATCTCCACCGCCGTCACCATCTCGCTGCCCGCGGCTAGCGCCACCAGCACATCCGACCCTCCCCCCGGCCCGATGACCAGGGTCCGGGCGCGGGGAGGAGCGAGCTTGAACGGCAACGCACGGTACCAGTCGCGCAGGCCGTCCACACTCTCCGCTCGTCCGTCCCAGGAGAGGACGTTGGTCCAGGCGTCGGAGTCGATGTAGAGGCGGGCCAGGTACGGAGGGGGAAAGCCGGTCACGGCGTCGATGCGGGAGTAGGCGTTCCAGCCCGTGAGGGCGACCCGGGCCCCGGGGGTGGCGGCCAGGTGCTGGTACATCCCCTTGGTGGGGGCGCTCCGGATCTTGAAGAGGCCGGTCCGGTCATTCAGGCCCACGACGGTGGCGAGCAGGATTGCGCCCAGGACGGCGGCGGGCAGCACGCGGCGCGAGAAGCAGGCCGCGGCCAGGAGGGGAGCCAGGGCCACGGCCAGGACGGCCGTCTCCCCCCCCAGGGCGGAGAGGAGGAAGGTGATGGTGAGCGCCCCCACCGAGGCCCCCAGGAGGTCCGCAAAATAGAGGTTGCCCGCGATGTCACGCCGGAGATCGAAGACCATGGCGAGGGCCATGCCGGCCAGGAAGAACGGGCCCAGGGAGACGAGGAAGTAGAAGAGCAAGCGATCGGGGTGGAAGGGGAGGCGCACGATCAACCAGAGCCCCAAGGGGATGGCGGCCGCATAAAGGAGGGTGAGGAACGCGGCCTTCTCCAGGGAGAAGGCGATCCGCCTCCGCAGCAGGTGGACCGCGAAACCGCCCAGACCCCAGCCCAGGAGGGCCACCGAGATGGCCACGAACGTGAAGTGGTACCAGATGGTGGCGGAGAAGATGCGGGTGAGCCCGATCTCGAACATGAGACCGGAGAGGCTGACCAGGAACATGCCGAGGTAGAGGATCATGACTTTGGGGGCGCGCCTCCTTGGCGAAGCCGCGGCAACGTACGGCGGACGGGCCGCCCGGTCAAGGGGAGCGTCCGCGCGGTCAGTGGGGGAGGGGTCCGAGCGGGGCCCGGCGTTCGAGCAGCTGATAAATGTGGTGGGCCTCGTGGTGAGCCAGGTATTCGACGAGGAAGTGAACGTCGTAGTGCGGGTACGCGGGGTGGCGGCCGCGGCGGTGCCACTCCGCAGGGGACAGCTCCTTGAGGCGAGCGTTGAAGTGATCGCGATCGGCAAGGAAGGCGGTCCGGACCTCGGAGGCGGGACGGGCCGCCATCCTTTCGAACTCCGCGTCCTTGTCGGGGCTGTAGGCGGGCAAGGCGGGCTCCTCCTCGGCGAGCATGGCCTGCAGCCGGCCCGCGAAGACCTGTTGCACCCGCCACATGTGGCAGACCAGCTCCAGGAGCGACCACTTCTCGGGGATGGTGCGCGTGGCCAGCTGCGTGTCGTCCAGACCGGAGGTCAACCGGCGCACGTCCTCCGCCTGCCGCGCCAGGCGCTCCACGAGGGCGAGGTGGGTGGCGTGCTTGTCCGAGGGGTGGGTGTCCCGCATGGGCCCGGACGTTACGCCGAGAAGGCGGGGCCCGTCAAACCCGTCGGCGCGAGTTAGACTAGCCGCGCATGACCCGGCGCCTCTGCCTCCTGGTCGCGGTGGTCTTCGTGCTGGGCCTGCTCGTAGCCCCCCGCGTCTACCATCAGTACGACGTCGTGGATTGCTTTCTGGCCTGGGCCCGGGCCTCGGGAGGCACGCGGCCCTGGGGCGTCTACACCCCGGGGGCGGGAGCCGACAACTGCGACTACCCCGCCCTCGTTCCCTACCTCCTCACCCTGGCCGAGGCGGGACGACAGGGTCTGGGCGCGGCGGCGGTGAGCGCGACCTCGGTGCTGCTCCTGAAGCTGCCCGGCCTCCTGGCCCACCTCGCGGCGGCTCCGCTCGCCGGCTTCGGCCTGCGTGGTCCGCTGGGGAAGGCGACCTCGGGTCGGGCCGCCGCCCTCCTGGCCCTCTGTCCGGCGCTCTTCGTGAACAGCGCGGCCTGGGGCCAGTTCGACGTGCTGCTGGCGCTGTTCCTTCTCGCCGCCCTGGTCGCGCTCCTGCGCGGAGGGGCCTGGGCGGGGGGCGCGGCCCTGGGCCTGGCTCTCGCCACCAAACTCCTGGCCGTCGTGGTCGTGCCTCTGGTGGGGCTCTACGTGGGGCTTCGCTTCGGCCTCAAGCGGCTGGCCGCGTGGGCGGGCGCGGGCCTCGTCGTCGTTCTCCTCTTGACCCTCCCCCACGTGCTGGGGGGCGCCGGCCGTGCCGTCGTCGCCGCCTACACGGGGGCCGTGAACTACTACCCTTACCGCACGGCCGAGGCCTACAACACCTGGTACGTGCTCGACCGCTATGACGTGCTCGTGCGGGGGATGAGCCCGCCGCTCGCCCGCCGGGACGATCGCGCCGCGCTCGGCCCCTTTACCTACCACCACTTGGGGCTCCTCGCGTTTGGCGCCTACACCGCGTTCCTGATGGCGGTCCTGGGCCGGCGCCCCACGCCCCCCGTCCTTCTCTGGACCCTGGGCCTGCAGCTCTTCGCCTTCTTCATGCTGCCCACCCAGGTCCACCAGCGCTACATCGTCCCCGCGGTCGCGTTCCTGGCCGTCCTCGCCCCCCTTTCCCCGCGCGCCCTCATCGTCTTCCTGGGCGTCACCGCCACCGCGACCCTCAATCAGGGCCTCGACCTCCTGCGGGCGCTGCCCGCCCAGGCCGCCGTCGCGGGCGCGCTCACGACCGCGGACCTTCCCCTGGCCACCCGCACCGCGCGGGACCTGGGGGCGGGGATCGCGCTCGTGAACGTCGCCCTCTTCGCCTTCGCCACCTGGGCCTTCTGGCGGGAGGTCGTCCGGCCCGGCCCCGCCGCCCCCGCCCTTGCCGACGCGGGTCCGTGAAGCTGCTTCGGCTCCTCCTCCTTCTCGCCCTCCTGCCCCTGGCCACGGGCGCGGTGGTGGTCACGTATCAGGACGCGAGCTTGACCCACCTGCCGGCAAAGGCGGTGATGGCCGAGCAGCTCCGGGCGGGCACGTTCCCCTTCCTGCACCCGGGCGCCTCCGGCGGGGAGCCCCTGGCGGGAAACCCCAACTTTGGCCTCTTCTTCCCCGACACCCTGCTCCTGCTCGTGCTGCCCCTGCCCGTGGCCTTCGGCCTCCGCTTCGCGCTCCCCCTCGTCCTCGCCTTCCTGGGCGCGCGCCGCTTCGCGCGCGCGGAGGGGATCTCCCGCCCGGCCGCGGAGACGGCCGCTCTGGCCTTCGTGCTCTCGGGCGTGTTCCTGTCCACCTGGCGCTTCTACAACAGCGGGCTCGCCCTCTCCGTGGCCCCCTGGGTGATGGCCGCGGTGGTCAAGCTCGGGCGGCGGGCACAAAAGGGAGAGCGGGCGGGGGTGCGGCGCGCGGCCGCCGAGCTCGGCCTCTGGGGTGGGCTCGAGGTCTTGGCCGGGGAACCGGTGGTGGCGCTGCTCACCGCCGTCCTGGCCGGCGGCCGGGCCCTGGCCGGCCTCGCGGGGTCCTTCCCTCCCGAGGGTGGGCGGTGCCCCGCCCTCGCCGGCCTTGCGGCGGGGGGAGTCGTGGCCGTGCTCGTGGCCGCGCCCCAGCTGGCCGCGACCGCGCAGATCTTCCCCGACTCCAGCCGGGAGCGAAAGCCTTTCCCGTTCGTGATCGCCACCGGCACCTCCGTTCATCCCATCCGCTTGCTCGAGCAAGTGGTCCCCTTCCCCTACGGGCGCCCCGATCTCAGGGGGCCCCTCGGTTTCGCCGGCCACGAATTCTTCGACAACCATCCCCCCTATCTCTGGACCCTCCACATCGGCCTTCCGACCCTCGCCCTCCTTCTGCTCTTCGGCCGGCCACGGGCCCCCGGGGAGCGGGTCTTCTGGATGGCGGCGGGGGGCGCGGCTCTTCTCGCCTTCGGGAGGTACTTGCCGGGGGCCAAGAGCCTCTATCCGTTCCTCTCCCTTGGGGGCCGGATCCGCTTCCCGGTGAAGTGGTGGTACGTGGTGGCCCTGGCGGTGGTGCCGCTCTTGGGATGGGCGGCCGCGCGCTTTGGGGAGGGCGAGCGGGCGTCGCGGGGGCGGCAGGGAGCGGCTCTCCTCCTCCTGGGAGGGGGCGTCCTGATCCTCGTCCGCAGTGCGGCCTTGACTCCCCTGGCCCTCCTCGGACCCTGGGTGTCGATCGCGGCGGCCGCGGTCCTCATCGTCGAGGCCCGACGGTCGGGGCCCCGGGCGCCTTCACCGCTGGCCCTCGCCATCGCCCTGCCCCTGCTCCTCTCCGCCCTTCCCCTGCTCTTCGCCCTCCTCGATCGCCCGCCCCCCGCCCCGCCCCGGGTCACCACCGGCCGGATCTACGCCCGCCTCACCCTGGAGGCGCACGCCCTCGGGGTGGCGGAGGGGCGGATCCGCGATTTCTTCCGTCGCGCGAACCCCGAGCTCTGGCCGCTGACCGCGGCCGAGAGCGGCGCCGGCTACGCCTTCGACGCCGACCCTGACGGGGCCTACGCCGACGACGACCGGGCGGTGCGGAAGGCCCTGGAGGCCCTCCCCTGGCCGGACCGCGCGGCCGAGCTGCGGCTGGCCGGCGTGGATCGGGTTCTCTCCGACGAGCCCTTAGGGCCGCCCTACCGTGCGCTCTCGGTCCTGAACGAGGCGGAGGGCGTCCGCCTCTATGCCCTCGAGGGGCCCGCGAACGCCGTGCGCTTCGCCACCCGCATCGTCCAGAGGCCCTCGCTCCTGGAGGCCATGGACCACCACCGCAGCGCGGGTTTCGATCCCGACACGGACGTGGTGCTCCCGGGCCCGGCCTCCGTCATGGGCGAGGCCCGGCCGGCGCGGGTCGAGGTGTTCCGGCAGACCGAAGACTCCCTCTTGGCGGGCGTAGATGCCCCCGCGGCGGGGGTGCTCG
>DATMQU010000058.1:0-7467 GCA_035566715.1 Vicinamibacteria bacterium | reverse complement strand
GCGCGGATTATATCAACCGGGTTCGTGGCGACCTTCGCGAAGGGGCGGACCTTGCCCGGCTCAGGGCCGGGGGACGGCGGGCGTGGTGGCCGTCCGGCGTCGTGACCGGGCGCCTTGTGTTTGGTCGGGGTCGACGGTAGGATCCTGCCGCCCTCCCCAATATGAAGTTCCCCGGCAGCAAACTCCTCCATCAATGGGACCTCTCGGTCCGGCACCTCTCGCTCGAGGACCTGTTGCGGTCTTGCCGGGAAGCCGGCTTGACCGGCCTCGCGGAGCTCAAGCTCCCGGAGGGGGTGGGGCTCATCTTCTACTACCTGGGGGCGGAGGTGAACGCGCTCTACCGCGAGGGAGGGGTGGGATCAAACGGCCCGGCCGCGCTCGAACAGCTTCGGGCTAAGGTGGGGGGCGATGCCGGCCTCATCTCCGTTTACGAGCTCCCCCTCGATATGGCCCACCTGCTCCGGGGCATCGCGAACCGCCAGCGCCTTCAAGAGAAGCTCCTCGACCGGGCCGATCTCGTCGACCTGCTCTTTCAGCTGGAAAAGGCCGAGCACACGGGAACGCTGGAGATTGAGACCCGGGCCGGAGCCGCCATGATCCTGCTCGTGCGGGGCCGGGCCTCGAACACCTACTGGGAGAGCCGGGAGGGCCTCACCCTCGAGAAGGGCGAAGCCCGGCAGAGGCTGGAGGACGCTCTCGACAAGGGAGATGAGACTTCTCTCTTCCTCTCGCAGTTCTCGCGCGACGTTTGGAAATCTCGCCACGAAGTGCGGGAAACTCCCACCCGGAGCCGACTCAATCGCGGCGACGAGCGGGCGGCGCCGACCGACCAGATCGCGGCCGAAGAAGCAGCCGTGCGCCAGCGGGTCCTGGACGAACTCTCCGGCCAGGTGCCTGCCCTCCTGCAGGCGTTCATCTTCGATCTGATGACGGGCGCGGTCTTTGTGCGCACGGGTCGCGGCGCGGCCGATATCCGGGTGGGCGCCTTTGCCGGGCAGGTCCCGGGCCTGAGCCTGTACCTGCGCAACCTGTTGAGGGTGGACGAGGCCGAGGAGCCCCTGGAGTTCCTCGAGCTCGTCACGGGGAGCCTCTCGATCCTGGTGGGGGTGGTGTCCGAGGCCGAGGAGGCCATCGCGGTCCTGGCCGACCGATCGCAGCCCACCTCCCTGATCCGCCCCGCCCTCATCCAGGCCGTCCGGACCTACGCGGCCCAGCTCCATCCCTCACGCTCCAAGGTCGGGGTCTGAGTCAGCCGACGAGGACGGCGCCGCCGTTCACGGAGAGGATCTCGCCGATCAGGTAGGAGGCGAGGTCGGAGGCCAGGAAGGCCACCGGCCCCGCGATCTCTTCGGGCGTTCCCGGGCGGCCGAGGGGAATCGGGCGGACGGCGGCCGCCCCCTCCGGCCCCGTGAGAGTGTCCCGCGTCATGTCGGTCAGCACCCACCCCGGCGCCACCCCGTTGACGCGGATGCCATGGGGGGCCAGCTCGGCGGCCAAGGACTTGGTGAAGGAGAGGAGCGCGCCCTTGGTGGCGGAGTAGTGCGAGTAATGGGCTTCGCCCCGCTGGCCGGAGGTGGAGGCGATGGTGATGATGACGCCCGAGCGCCGCGGAATCATGACCCGGGCCGCGTGGTGGCAGACCCCATAGGCGCCGCCCAGGTTGACGCGCACCGTCTCCTCCCACTGCTCGGCGGTCATGGCCTCGATGGAAGCGCGCTTCCAGATCCCGTGGTTCACCACCAGAATGTCGAGACCCCCGAGGCGGGACTCCGCCTCCGCCACCAGGTGCCCGGCCTCGGAGGGCTGGGAGACGTCGGCCGGGATGGCGTAAGCCTCGCCCCCAATCGCCTGAACGGCCGTCACCGTCTCCAGAGCCGCGGCCTGGTCCCGGTGGTAGTTCACCACCACCCGGGCCCCCAGGCGAGCAAAGAGCACGCAGATCGCCCTCCCGATGCCCCGGCTCCCCCCCGTGACCAGGGCCGCCTTCCCCGAGAGCGTCAGCATGTCGGGGGGACCGTACGCCGGTTCCGGCCAAGGAGTCAACCGAAACCGGGTTTTCGGCCTAGAATGCCCGGGGACTATTGATGCCGTTCATCACAATCGAGGGGATCGAAGGGAGCGGAAAAAGCACGCAGGCTCGCGCCCTGGCCGCGGTGCTGGGTCCGGACACGCTCGTGACCCACGAGCCGGGAGGAACAGCCATCGGCCGCCTCATCCGCAGCGTGCTCCTCGACAACAAGAATCACGCGATGGTTCCGGTCACAGAACTGCTTCTCTACTTCGCGGACCGGGCCCAGCACGTGGCGGAGCGGGTTCGCCCCGCCCTGGCCGAAGGGCGCAGCGTGGTCTCCGACCGCTACGTGGATTCCTCCCTGGCCTACCAGGGCTACGGGCGCGGCCTGCCCCTTCCGGCCATTCGGGCGGTGGCCGAGGTGGCCACGGGCGGCCTGCAGCCCGACCTCACGCTCTTCTTGGACGTCGGCGTCGAGACGGGCCTGGCTCGAGTGGGAAAGCGAGGCGTGCACGATCGCCTGGAGTCCGAGGTCCGGGAATTCCACGAGCGCGTGCGGGCGGGTTACGTGGCCCTCACGGCCGAGGATCCCCGACGTTGGGTGCGGGTGGACGGCGAGGGGACGCCGTCCGAGGTCGGCGAGCGCGTGCGGGCCGCGGTCGAGTCGCGGGGGCTCGTCGCCCTGAGGCACCGTGGCCTTCGCTAGGGTCATCGGTCACGACCACGTCAAACAACTCCTCGCGCGGGCGCTCCGCCAGGGTCGGCTGCCCCCCGCCCTCCTCTTCGCGGGTCCGGAGGGGATCGGCAAGAAGACCCTGGCCCTGGCGGCGGGTCGGGCTCTGGTCTGTCTGCGGCAGGACGGCGATTCCTGCGGGGTCTGCCCGGCCTGCAGTCGCGCCGAGCGTGGCATCCACCCCGACGCTACCCTGATCGAACCCGCCACCGCCGCCATCAAGATCGATCAGGTCCGCGACGCGGTACGCGCGATCGCGGACCGCCCCTTCGAGGCCCGGGCGCGGGTCGTGGTGATCGACGATGCCCACCTCATGACGGAACAAGCGGCAAACGCGCTTCTCAAGAGTCTGGAGGAGCCGCCCCCCACCTCCCACGTCTTCCTGGTCACCGCCGCGCCCCAGGCCCTGCCCGCTACCATTCGCTCGCGCTGTCAGGTGCTCCGGATGGGCGCCCTCCCCGCCCGCGTCCTGGAGGCGCATTTGCAGACCGCGGTTGGCCTCTCGGCCGAGGAAGCACGGCTGCGCGCCTCCCTATCCGAGGGGAGCCTGGGCGCGGCGCTGGCGTTCGAGTCCAAGGCTTACCGTGCCTTGCGTGAGGACCTGCTGGCCCTTCTGGAGGCACTCCCCAGGTGGGGTCCCCTCGAGCGCATGGCGGCCGCGGAGAAGCTGGATCAGGAGGAGGACGCCGTCCTGGCCATGACCGCGTTGCGGTCGTTGCTGCGGGACGCGGCGGCCCTGCGCACGGGCGTGCCACCGGAGCGGCTCCTGAACGCGGACGCCGCCGACCGCCTGGCCGGGCTGGCCGCGGGCCCGCTCGGCGAGCGGGCGGCAATGCTGGCGGAGGCGGCGGGGGAGACCCGGGAGGCTCTACGGGGCTACGCGAACCAACTCCTGTCCCTGGACCTACTGTTGGAGACGCTTGCCGGCTGACGTTGCGCCCAGCCTCGCGCTTATGCTAGAAACGTGATTAAGGATCCCCCCGATTGTCTGGAACTACCGCGGGCCCGGCTCATGGGAGCCATCGGGCTCGGCTGGACGAGCAGGAGGCGGGTGACGATGAACCGCAAGCTAATCCGACCCGACCTGACCGAGATCAAGGAGCAGTTCCAGAGTACCGTCAAAGCGTACCGCCAGCGCAAGCCTACGCCCCCCGAGCAGACCAACGCCGAGAGCTTCTACTACTTGAAGCAGATGACCAACAAGACCCGCATGGTCATCGTGCTGAAGGACGGGGAGGAAATCCGGGGCACTATCGAGTGGTACGACAAGTCGGCGCTCAAGGTCCACCGCCCGGATGCTCCTAACATCCTCCTCCCCAAGGACAATGTAAAGTACATGTACAAGGAGAACGAGGATAAGGCGCTGGATTCGGACTGACCGCTTTCCTTTCAGTTCCAGTCCCTGCAAGGAGTTGCCCCTCGCCAGAGCCTTGGCCGGATGGCCCCTCGGAGGGCCCCGAACCCCCCTCAGTCGCCATTCTGTCGCCACTCCACGGGGAAGAGGCTGCGGCGAGCCTGTTGACGGCGTCTTCGACCTTCACCGGCAGCCAGGAGCCGTACACATCCACCGTCATCTGGATCGAGCTGTGCCCCATCTGCTGCATGACGTAGGCGGGGGAGACGCCAGCGGCGATGAGCTGCGACCCGAAGCTGTGGCGCAAGCTGTGGGGCGTGAAGTGTAGTGGGAGGTCGGCGGCCTTGAGGCAGCGGGCCATGGCATTGCGGACCCGCTTGACCACCCGAGCCTCGGCCTTGCGGTCGGGGTTCTCGACGAACTCCGGGAACAGTACCCAGGGCGAGGGAGTCTCGCCTTGGGTGAATGCCTCCTCGCGGCAGTAGGAGAGGAGGTCAGCCAGCACGTCCCGAAGCGGGTCGGCCATGTCCACCTCACGGGTGGTGTCCGTCTTCGTCGTACCGCCGAACTGCCGGTCCACCCTGAGCTTTCCGCCCTCGAGGTTCACAGCTTCCCATCGCAGGCCCAGGGCTTTACCCAGTCGGGTGTCCGCCCAGGCCATGACGGCGAAGATGGGGAACAACTCGGGGGCCGTCATAAGCACAGCGGCCAGGAAGCGGGCGAGCTGCACCGGGTCGAGGGCCTTGATCTCTCCCCGGTCTTTCTTCCCCCGCAAGCCTAGCCCGAGCTTCTTGCCGAGCTTCTGGAGCGGGTTTGCCCGGATGAGCTGGACACTTCCCCCCAAATGCTCCATCTACGGGCGACCCTGGCGTTTGGGTTTCTCTCGTTTGAGAGAAGACTGTCTGTTGGACTCAAAATTGAGAATGTGAAGACGGGGATGGCGGAGGCGAGCATGTTGAGGATGGTGATCTTGCGGGTTCTGGTACCGCCGGAGATCGGGAGGTTCTCCCGGGCGCTGACAACCCTGGCCGGCGAGGACCGAACGGACTACCGGGACCGCGGGCTGAGGGGCTACGGAGTGTGGAGGGACATGCGATGATTCTGTTGGCGATCATCAGGTCCGCGCTTCTTTTCTGCGCAGCTGGACTCTGCGAGGTGAGCGGCGGCTATCTCGTCTGGCTGTGGCTGCGCGCCGCCAGGGAGACACGAGCGTGTCCGATGAGCATTGTGCAAATGTATCGCCATATGTTCGACCAGGGCAATGCCTTCTTGCAATGCGCTACAGGCCAGGAACTGTAGTCTTAGCTTTTCGTTGCAGAAATCAACCCTCCTTTGTGCAAGCCTCAGCCCTTGGCCGATGACCAGCCAGGCTCTTCCACGCCACCTCCACGACCTCGTTTGTTAACCACCAGGCGCGCACGGCCACAACCCCGTGGGGCTCGTCCTGCCCGAGCTGGCCGTCGCATGGGGCGACCCCGCCGCCGCGCGCTCTGCGCCCTGGCCCGTTTCGGATGCGGTTGGGCCGTGTGACCACGGACGGCCCCTTGTGATGCACGAACCGAGAGCGTATCTTGAGGCCGCGGAAGCCCAATGACGCGCGCGCGCCTCGGGGCACTGACGCTGATCCTGATGCCGTTGACCGGTGGCCCGTGTGCGTGGGCCCAGGCGACGGCGACAACCGGCGAGATCGAAGGGATCGTTGCCGACGAGTCCGGGGCGGCGTTGCCGGCGGTGACGATCATTGCTCGGAACGTCAGGACAGGCTTCGTGCGGACGGTGGAGAGCGGCCGCACCGGGACCTACAGGCTGAGCCTTCTCCCTCTCGGCCGCTACGAGCTCAGCGCCCAGGCCGCCGGCTTCGCAACGCTCAAACAGGGAGGTCTGGACCTGTCCGGTGGCCAGACCCTCTCTCTCCGCCTGACCCTGAAGATCGCCGCCGTCGCGGAGTCGGTCGACGTGACCGCGGAGGCCCCGGCGGTGAATAGCACCCGCAGCCTCTTGGCGAACACGATCGACGAGCGGTCTATCGAGAGCCTTCCCAGCAACGGCCGCCGATTCCAGGACCTCGTCCTCCTCACGCCCGGGACCGTCGCAGTCGGCCCGGGAGCCGTGGTCAGCAGTCTTGGCCTTATCTCAATCAGCGGGCAACGCGGCCTCAACACGACTTACGCCGTCGACGGAGCCGACTACGGTGAGCCACAGTTGGGGGGGATGCGCGGCGGGGATCGCAGCGCGGTCATTTACACGCTTAGCCAGGAGGCCCTCCAGGAAATCTACGTCACAAACGCGGGCTACAGCGCGGAGTTCGGCCGCTCGGGCGGGGGAGTGGTGAACGCCATTACCCGAAGCGGCACGAACGAGCTGCAGGGCAGCGCGTTCTGGTTCTTCCGCGACGAGGCCCTCACCGCAGACGACCCCTTCGGCCGGCCAGCCACGGACTTCAAGCAGCACCAGTTCGGAGCGACGCTCGGCGGGCCGATCAAGAAGGACAAGATTCACTTCTTCCTCGCCTACGACCAGCAGCTCCGCCGGAACCCGTTCGTCGTCAAGTTCGACAGCGACCCCAAGGGCATTCCCGGCTTCGACGGCCAGGAAGGGACGTATACGCAAACCAACGACATCGTCACCGCACTCGCCCGCTTCGACGTTTGGTTGAGCCAGCGCCATCAGCTTTCGGTCCGGTACAACTTCAGCCACGACCGGGCGGAGAATGGCTCGAGCAGCAGCCCCACCGACGCAACCGTGGCCGCCAGCTCGCTCGAGCTGGATACGACGAACACCGTGGTGGCGGAGCTGAACAGCGTGCTCTCCTCGACCCGGCTCAGTGCCCTGCGGTTCCAGTGGAGCCGTGAAGCTCGGGCCAGCGAGCCCAACACGATGGACCCGATGGTCAGTGTCACCGGGCTGGGCTCGACGGGCCGGTTTTTCTTCTGGCCCGCCCGGGCCTACGACGACCGCTTCCAGCTCACGGATACCTTCACGCTCGTGCGCGGCCGCCATTCTCTTCGCTTCGGGACCGACCTCGATCTGATGCGGGAGGGGACCTCGTACTTTCTTCCTTTTGGCGGTGGGGCTTACTTCTTCGCGAGCGTGCCCGACTATCTGCGGACCGTGAGCACGGGCGAGCCGACGGCGTTTTTCATCCAGGGCTTCGGCCACCCCACCGGCCGCTTCTGGCAGAAGGAGTTGGCCGCCTTCGTCCAGGACACCTGGAAACCGAGGTCGAACCTGACCCTCAACTACGGGCTCCGCTACGAGGCCCACCTCCAGCCCCAGCCCGATGCGCCGAACCCGGACCTGCCGGGGAGCAACTTCATCCCCTCCGACAAGACCCAGTTCGGGCCCCGTCTCGGTGCTGCCTGGGACCCC
>DATMQU010000057.1:0-4560 GCA_035566715.1 Vicinamibacteria bacterium | reverse complement strand
GAGCCAGGGCAGCAGGCGGTCCACGAACACGCGAGCGGTCTTGCTCGTCCGTGCCTCTCCCTTTAGGGAGCCGTTCTCCTGGACCTCTTCGAACCCTTTGTGCAGGTTCGTGAAGCGTCCGGTAAAGAGACCCGACGACATGGAGAGGGTCGCATAACCGGCCTCCCGATAGACCTCGGCCAGCGTGACCGCAGAGTTGGGAAGGCGGTCATTGAAGTCACGGACGCCGTGGGTTGCGGGGTACAGCGACGTGAGGAGCGAAGGTGTCGAGACCTTGGTCCACGTCGCCTGTACCACCGCGTCCCGGAAGAGGGTCCCCTCCGAGGCCATGCGGCGAACCGCGGGCCCCGTGGGCCGGCCGTAGCCGTAGGTGTCGAGGTGGTCCCGGCGCAGGGTGTCCACCCAGACGAGGATGATCCCCGAAGGCGGATCGCCGCGGGCCTTGGCGGGCGCGACCGGCCGTGGCCTCGCGCCCAAGCTGCGGACAACGGGTGCCCCCCAGAGGCCAACGAGGCCGGGTTTGCCGCCGGCGAGGGAGAGCGTGAGGGATACCTGCCGATTCGCGTAGGGGCGCAGGTCCACGGGGGCGACGTCCCAGCGATGGGGCGTCGTGACCGTGCGCTCCAGGACCACCGCCTCCTTCCCCCGATCACCCACCGCGACCCGGAAGACCACGGGCTCCTCCTCGAGCGTCCCCACGGCGAGGTCGAGCCACGGTCTTTCCGGGAGGGTCAGCATGAACTGGACGCTCTCCGGGGTCCGCGCCACGATCGTCTCGCGGTAGAACTCCGAGAGCCCTTGCCATCCGATCCCCGACGGGACGAAAGCCAGGTGCTCCTTTCGGGAAACGATGCGGAGGGACTCGATCTCGAAGCGGGCCCCCGCCACATCCGTGGGACGGACAAAGACGTGACGGGTTCGCGAGAGGGGGATCCCGCGGGCGGTGTGAATCACGTAGCTACGCACCTCGTCTCCGGCGATGATGGGCGTGGTCAATGACCATAAGATGGGAGTCGGCTGCAGGGCCACTTCGGCGAGATCGACCTGCTCCTGGCCCGAGAGAGCCACAAAGAGGTTCGCGCCTGCCGAGGCCCGGAGGCGGATCTCCACCGCCTCGAGCACGTCGGCCTCCGGACCCGGCTTCCCCAACAAATGGACGACGGGCCCCGGGGACGTGGTTTGCCCTTGCAGCCGGCCTTCGCGGACGGCGAGCCCCACCACGCCGGGGCCGGCCTCCCAGACCGCCCGGGGCCCGCGCAGCGGGTCGGGGGGCCGGTCGAACCGCCATTCGGTGGGAGGCGGAAGGGAGGGTGCCGCCGGAGAGCGGCCGAGGACGAACTCCGGCCGGAACAGGTCGACGAGACGAGCCGTGATCGGCGCCGGCTTGTGGCTACAGCCGACCGCGACCAGTACCGCGAACAGCATCTTTCCCAAGGCCCCGGTGGCGAGGCGACGAGCGAAGGGCATGAAGCGTCCTCCTCGGCAGCTTTGGGTGCTGGCCGAGACTACGGCTGCGCCAGGACTTAATCAAGTCGCGCGGCCTGACAACCAGGCCACATCCCGAGGAGCAGCAGTATTGCTGGCCACACTTGTATCGGCAGGGGGGGCTAAGATGGGAGCGGGATGCGGAGAGGCAGTGGTCGGCCGGGACGCAGCCGCCAACGCCGAGTAGAAATCCTGAGAAGCGCGGCCGCTGCTTTCCGTCGGCGCGGCTACCACGGGGCCAGCGTGGGGGAGATCGCGCGCGACCTCCACATGACCAAGGGGAGCCTCTACTACTACTTCAAGAACAAGGAGGAGATCCTCTATTTCTGCCATGATTACTCGCTCGATATCCTCCTCGACCTCCTGGCCCGGGTGGAGAAGGAGACGCGCTCCCCGGACGAACGGCTGCGTCAGCTGATCGTGTCCTTCGTGCACATGATCATCGACGAGCTGCAGGGAACCGCCCTCACCATGGACCTGCAAGCCCTCTCTCCCCGCCTTCTGCGGAGGGTGATCGCCAAGCGCGACCTCTTTGACCGCGGCGTCCGGCGCATCTTGAAGGAAGGGATGGAGCGCGGGCTCTTCGCGCCCGGCGACCCCAAGCTATTGACCTTCGCCATTCTGGGGGCGGTGAACTGGATCACGCGCTGGTTCGACCCCAAGGGCCCCGCCCGTTCGGAGGAAATCGCCCAGGCTTTCGCCGACTACCTGCTGGCCGGCCTGCTCCGGCCCGCCGCCGCGCGCGGACGCCCCCCCCGGCACGCCCTCGCGTGAGGGTCAAGGAGGCCTTTGCGAACCTCCTCCTGAGCGCGCTCAGCGTCCTCGTGTTCGTGGGGGGGGTCGAAGGAGTCTGCCGCCTCCTGGAAAGCGGACGGCCGGCCCCACGGGCGGCCGCTTACATCACGGACTGGAACTGGGAGGGGGACTTCTACACGGTCAAGTCCACCGCCGCGGGCTGGCCTCCTTGGGAGGACTACAACAGCGACGGCCTGCGGGACCGGGAGCGGGCGGTGGAGAAGCCGACGGGGGTGCGGCGGCTGATCTGCCTCGGGGACAGCACCACCCTCGGCTGGGGGATCCGTCCCCAGGAGGCGTACCCCCAGGTCCTCCAGGACCTGCTCGAGTCGATGGGGGAGCGGACCGAGGTTTTCAACGTGGCCCTGGGTGGATGGTCCACCCGCCAGGAGCTGATCGCCTACCGCCGCATCGCGCGCAAATACAGGCCGGACGAGGTCCTGATCGGGGTCTGCCTCAACGACGTCCCCGAGATGCAGAACAACCTGAGCCGCCCCCCCGCCTGGCTGGCCGCGCTTCACGAGCGCTCCGCCCTCGTACGGCGCCTCGTCCGCGCCCAGGACCGTGAGATCGCGGACGTGGAGGAGCTCTTCTCGCAGAAGGATTCGCCGAAGGTACGCGAGGCTTTCGCGCGCATGTTCGCCGACATGCGCGTGCTGCGCGATGAGGTGCGGGCGGATGGGGCCACCTTCGCGGTCCTGATCTTCCCTTTTCGTCTCCAGGTCCTGCCCGGCGCGCCGCCCCCCACCGCCCAGCAGACGATCGTGGACTTCTGCCGCTCGGCGGGAATCCCGGTGCTCGATCTCCTGCCCGCGCTTCGGCCGGCGGGCGAATCCGCCTTCATCGACTACGACCACTTCAGTCCCGCCGGAGCCCGTCTGGTGGCCGAGCAGATACTGGCCTCGGGCCTCGTGGTGGAGTCGGGCCCGTTGCCCCCCCGCGACACCCCCGCCTCTCTGCCCCCGACCCCCAGCCCGGCGCTTCCTGCTCTCCTCCTCAGCCTCCGCAGCGGGAACGAAAGGAGCCGCATTGAAGCCGCCCGGGCTCTGGGCGAGCTGGGGGCGCAGGCAAAGGGCGCCGAATCGGCGCTGATTACCCTCCTCGACGACCCGAGCCCACGCGTGCGAGTGGCCGCGACCTGGGCGGTGGCCCGGCTGCGGCCCCTGCCCGCGGCCGCTCTCGCCGGCCTGATCCGTCGGCTCCAGGATCCCGCGCCGGGCGTGCGCGCGGGCGCGGCCCGGGCCCTGGGAGAGATGGGGGAAGCGGGCAAGCCCGCCCTGCTGCCCCTCGTGGAACGGCTGCGGGACGAGGACGAGACCGTCCGCGCACGGGCGGGGGAGAGCCTGGCCGAGATCGGGCCCGACACCGAAGGCTGCCGGCGCGCGCTCGTCAGCGTGCTCGCCGACCCCGCCGCTCCCGGCCGCGCGGAAGCGGCGGGAGCACTGGGGCGGCTGGGGCCCGGGGCCGTGGAGGCGGTGCCTGTCCTTAGCTCTGCCCTCGAAGACAAGCGCGAGGCGGTGCGTGCACGCGCTGCCTGGGCCCTGGGTGAGATCGGTCCCGGAGCGTGGAGGGCGGTTCCCGCCCTCCTGGCCGCCTTCCGGGATCCGGGCATCCGCTGGCGAGTGGCCGACGCCCTGGGCGGCATCGGCCCCGGGGCGGCCGCGGCCGTGCCCGCCCTTTTGACCGCCCTCAAGGACGACAGCAGCAATGTGCGTTGGCGCTCAATCCAGGCCCTGGGCCGGATCGGTCCCCCGGCCGGAAGCGCTGCGCCCGCGCTCGTGGCAGCTCTCGGCGACCCCGGCCCCAACGTGCGCCTGGGCGCCCTGACCGCCCTGGCCCAGATTGGCGCCGACCCCGCCCTGCTCCTCTCCGCCCACGAGCGTGTGCTCGCCGACCCCGACACCCGCGTGCGCAGTGAGGCGGTGAACGGTCTGGGGCGGATGGGCCCCCGCGCCCTTCCCGCGGCGGGCGGCCTGGCGCAGCGCCTTCGGGACGAGGATCCCGGCGTGCGCGCCCGGGCCGCGCGGGCGCTGGGCCGCCTGGGCAGGCTTCCTCCCGCGGCGGTCGCGGCGCTCGGCGCGGCACGGAGCGACCCCGACGGGACGGTTCGCGACGAGGCGGAAAAGGCGCTCCGGAAGGCGGGCGGAGAGTGAGCCGCCCGGGGGCGGCCTTGACCACCCGCGGTCGCGGCCTATAATGGAGTTTGAACGATCGTTCAAATTGAGCGGGGCGGGTGCATGGAAAAGATTCGGGTCCGGCTCAAGGTGAACGGGGAGGACC
>DATMQU010000056.1:0-2793 GCA_035566715.1 Vicinamibacteria bacterium | reverse complement strand
ATCCTGCCTCCGCTACCAACCTGTCTCGGGAAGGACAATTCAGAGTAGATCATAGGGTTGCTGAGAGGGGCCGCGAGGGCCGCCCTTGGTGCTCTTGCTGCATCTCTGTGCACATCGTGCGGGGCCGGTCGCCCTACGACTCCTTAATGCCTTTCAAGAGCCTCTCGACAAGGAGCGCCGTGTCCGTATCTTTCACTGCCTTCTTAACAGCTTCGTCGGTGGAGTCGATGACTTGGTCGGTGAGTTCGGAGATGCTCTCACGGAAGGCCTGGATAGCCCGTCGCATTCTCTTGCCGAAGTCCTCCAGCGACATCCCGGACGCTTCGAACCGGTCGATGGTCGATGCCATCGCGAAGCTTCCAGTAGTCAGGGTCCCGGCCAGCACGACACCTACAAGTTTGCGGAGCAGCCGGAGTTCTTCTCGAACTGCGGCGAGTTCCTTGGCAACGGCGGCTTCGTCCATCTCGAGTACCTCCAACAGGAGTCTAGCTGATGGCCAGGCACGGATAGGCATTGCGGGATGGAACATCTTGGAGTGGGAACAACCCGGCTTGGCGCCGCCCCGGGGCTGGTCAGGCGGCCCGCCTCGCACCGTCACGATCGAGGAGCTAGGTGATTATTCCGGCTACTGAGGAGGCTCGCTCGGATCCCGAGCGGCTGAGGATGTGGCAGAACGAACAAGACAAGCTGCGGACCGTCTGGGACCTTATCACTCGATATCACTCGATCTCGAGGCGCGCGGCGGCGGGATCAGTCGCTCTACGGTTGCGGCAAGTCGGCAGGGGGAGCAGCAGAGGCGGGAGCTGCTCGGAACGCACTCATCCCCCGGGCGCGACGGAATGGACGCCTGTCGACCTCGGCCGCTGCCAGACGCGATCGCTCCCGGGGAGTATCCGCTCTCCGCCGCCCGCCTTGAGCAACTAACCATTTTGCGTTCTCTCGGGGCACTGGTTTGCCGCGGGCGGAGGTGCCCCGGGCTGGATCAGCGTGGTGACGACTCACATCGCAAACTGCGTCCCTTCGCAGCGAAGTGAGCCGTGTATGTCCGGCGGATTTCACGGACCTCAGTCCTTCCGTTAGGAGCCGCGATCACCTATCATCCTCGTCGAATGGGGGGAGCAGTCGACGAAATCGCTTCCAGACCCGGTCTGCCCTCCAGTCTCCTCGCCCCCTCTCCCGCCTTCGAAGCCGCCTTGCCCCAGGTCTCCGTTCTCGTGCCTGTCTTCGAACAGACGGAGCCGCTCAGGCGTTGCCTCGCCGCCCTCGCCATCCAGGACTACCCCGGCGACTACGAGATTGTGGTCATCGACAATGGCGTGGTGGAGTCGCTCGCGCCGGTTGTAGCCGGGTTGGACCGGGCGCGGCTCGTGCACGAGCCGCAGGCCGGCTCCTACTCCGCGCGGAACCGGGGCGTGCGCGAGGCAAGGGCTGAGATCCTGGCTTTCACCGACGCCGATTGTGTTCCCGCCCGAGACTGGCTCTCCGCCGGGGTACGAGCCCTTCTCGCGGAGCCGGGGTGCGGGCTCGTGGCCGGGCGGATCGATCTCGCGATCGCCGACAGCTGGCAGCCGACGGCGGCCGAACTCTACGAAAGCGTGGCCGCCTTTCGCCAGCGCGAGTATGTGGAGCGCTGGCACTTCGGGGCCACGGCCAACCTCTTTACTCGCCGAGGGGTCTTCCAGCGGGTCGGGCTGTTCGACGAGAGACTGCGCTCGCTTGGGGACCGGGAGTGGGGGCACAGGGTGAGCCAAGCCGGCTTCTCTCTCCGCTATGCGGAAGGAGCGCGTACTAGCCATTCCGCGCGCCGCTCGGTTCCGGAGCTGCTCCGGCGCACTCAGCGCTTGGCGGGCGGCTACTTCGAGCTGGCGCGCACGCGGCAGCTCCCGGCCAAGACCCTGGTCTTGGATGCCCCCATGGGTCTGGTCACGCGGGGCACCCTCGCGGGGCGTGCCGCGGGCGATGGCGCCCGGCGACGCCCGCGGGGCGCGGGCGAGCACGCGCGGGTGGCGCTCGTAACCGTGGCCGTGGTGCTCATCCGGGCGCTAGAGTTGACGCGGCTCGCGCTGGGGGGCGAGCCCCGCCGTCGCTGAGGGCCGCATATGGGAGCCGACCTCAGCGTCGTTTTGGAGATGACGACGGGCGACTTGACCGGCGCTTGTGACTCGCGGCGCAACCTGAGGGAGTGGATGGAGGAGGCGGCGTCCCTCGCACCCCAGGAGGCGGAGATCGTACTGGCTTCTCCCGCCCCCATCCGGGGCCTTCCGGACCGGCCGCGCGGATTGAGCCTCCGCGAGATGATCGTTCCCGGCGCCGGATATTATGCCCTCAAGAATGCGGCCGCCAACGAGGCCGGGGGCGCGGTGGTGTTCTTCAGCGATCTTGATTGCCGGCCCAGCGTCGGTTGCTTGCGGATCCTCATCGAGGCCTTCACCGACCCTGAGGTGGGCGCCGTGGCCGGCCGGTCGTACTACGATGGCCAGGGGCTAATGACCCGCATCCACTCCGCCCACTCCTGGGGGGACCTCCACCGCGGGCGGGCCGCCTTCGAGCGGGCGACGGCCCTGGCCCATAACGTGGCCATTCGTCGCGAGCTGTACGCTTGCGATCCGTTCGGGCCGTTCGCTGGCCGGATCGGGGGCGATCGCTATTTGACGGACACCGTCCGCTCCTCGGTCCGGCGTCTCGTCCTCGAGGAGCGACTCGTCGTTTTCCATGAGGACCCGACCTGGCGCCTGCGGGGGTTCGTGGAGCGACACCTCCGAGACACGTTCGTACCGCTCCACTACGGAACGA
>DATMQU010000055.1:0-5583 GCA_035566715.1 Vicinamibacteria bacterium | reverse complement strand
ATCCGTCTCCAGCGTCACGTAGGTGGCGGAGTAATCGCCCAGGTTGAGGGCGTCCGAGCCGTCCTTCTCGCGGGAGGTGGGGAACCGCACGTCGCGTACGCGGAGGTCCTTGATCCTCACTGATTGACCGCGCTCGCCAGGAGCCCCCCGTCCACGCACAGGACCTCGCCGTTCACGAAGCTGGCCGCCTCCGAGGCCAGGAGCACGCAGGCCCCCTGCAGCTCCTCCACCCGCCCGAACCTGTGCAGGGGCGTCCGGAGCAGGAACTCCCGCCCCCGCTCGGTTCCCTCCAGAAGGCCCGCGTTGAGGGGGGTGGGGAAGACCCCGGGCGCGATCGCGTTCACGTTCACGCCCCGCGGCCCCCACTCCAGGGCCAGCGACTTCGTGAGGGCGGCCACGGCCGCCTTGCTCGCGGTGTAGGCCGCGACCTCGAAGAGGGCGACGAAGGAGGCGAGGGAGGCGATGTTGACGATCCGCCCATAGCCTCGGTCCAGCATGTGGCGGCCGAAGACCTGGCAGGCGCGCAGGGTGCCGGTGAGGTTGGTGTCGAGGATGGCGGCCCACTCCGCCTCCGGAACGTCGAGGGTGGGCGTGCGCTTGGTTCGACCCGCGGAATTCACCAGAATATCCACCTTGCCCAGGCCGGCCAGGATCCGCTCTAGCGCCGCCTCCAGCGAGGCGCGGTCGGTCACGTCCGTGGTCACGCGCAGGGTTCGCCGACCCCGGCCCTCGATCTCCGCCGCCGCCGCTTCCACCTGCTCGCGCCGGCGCGAGCTCGCGACCACGTCGGCCCCCGCCTCGGCCAGCCCCTGGGCCAGGGCCAGCCCGATGCCGGACGTGCCCCCCAGCACCACCGCCACGCGGCCCGTCAGGTCCAGGGCCCGCAGCGTCATGGGCGCGCGTCCTCCCTCCGCCTTCGAAGTAATGCTCGCATCGGATCAGTTGAGACGACTAGCTATCATCCCCGGTTTTGTTGGTCAAGCAAGCTCGCGGCCACCCCCCTCAGGCAGGTTCACGACGTCTCCGCGGGCGGAACGGTAGAGAGCGTCCACCAGGGCCTGGCTCCGCCGCCCCTCGCGCCCGCTGCACCGGGGCTCGCCGCCCTCGCGTATCGCGCGGAGAAAATCTTCCAGGACGGCTCGGTGGCCGCGCACGTCCCCGATGAGGGGGGAGCTCGCGCTCTCGTCCTTGCTCCCCTCCCCGCTGCTCAGAAGCCCCGGCCAGGGCCGCCGCAGGTCCACCCGGAGCAGGCGGTCCTGCTCGATCACCACCGTCCCTTCCGACCCCGTCAACTCGAGCACGCGGGGGTAGCCCGGAAAGGCGGCGGTGCTGGCTTCCAGGGTGGCCAGGGCTCCGCTTTCGAACTCCAGCGTGGCGACGAGGGTGTCCTCCACCTCGATCCGATGCAGGGCCGTGGCCGCCCGCGCCCACACCCGGCTGACGTCCCCCAGCAGCCAGAGCAGCAGATCCAGGGTGTGGATGCCTTGGCTCAGGAGCGCTCCCCCGCCCTCCAGGGCCAGAGTGCCCCGCCAGCGCGAGTGAGAGTAGTACTCGGGCGGTCTCCACCACTTGACCCGCGCCGCGGCCAGGAAGGGGCGACCGAGGGCGCCGTCGTCGACGGCCCTCTTGAGACGCTCGAGGTCCGGCGCGAAGCGGCCCTGGAAGAACACCCCGAGCTTGACCCCCGCGTCCTCGCAGGCGGCGATGAGCTCGTCGGCCCGCTCGAGGGTCACGTCGATGGGCTTCTCGACCATGACGTGCAGCCCCTGCCGGGCGGCGGCGATCCCCTGCTCCGCGTGCCGGCCGGGGGGGCTCCCGATGAGCACCAGCTCCAAGGGCCGATGGCGGAGCAGCTCCGCGGTTCCCTCGTAGGCGGTCGCGTGGTAGCGATCGGCCAGCTCCTTGACCTTGGCCGGGTTTTCCCCGGCCACGGCCGCGATCTCGACCCCCTCGATCTCGCGGGCGGCGCGGGCGTGCGTGTCGCTTATGCCGCCCCCGCCCAGGATCCCGACGTGGATGGGCATGCCCGGACCCTAGAACCTCGCCCGCCCGGCGGGAGCGCGAGACGCCCCCCTCATCGGCAATCCTCCGTCGGGCTGAGGCGCGCCCCCGGAAGCCGCGCGGCCTCCTCCGCGAGCAGCCCCCGGACGATGGGGAGCAACTGCCCGCGCTGGTCGTCGCCGAGGGCGGAGACGAAGGGCGGTATCGGCCCCGTCCTCGCCACCCCCGCCAGCTCCAGCGCGGCGTGGAGGACCCGGGCCGGACCCCAGGCGTCGCGCCGGTCCTCCAGGGGCAGGAAGGAGGCGCGGCGCTTCTCCGCCCGCGCGGCATCGCCCTGGGCGCAGGCCAGGAAGAGCTCGCCGCTCAAGCCGGGCGCGAGGCAGCCGGAGCCGGTGGTGAAACCGGGGAGGCCGAAAGCCCCCATGTGCGTCGGGGCCGGGCGCTCACCGATGCCGCTGATCACGAGGCGCTTGTCCACGCGCGCGAGCAGCCGCTCGAGATAGGGGTCCTGCCCGGGATCCCCTCGCACGATCGCGTACTTGATGGCCACGCAGATCTTCGCCTCCACCAGGCGGGCCACGGCGTCGAGGCCGGCCTCGAGGTCGCTCCCGAAGTTGCCCTCCTCCTTTAAGTAGAGGATGAGGGGGAGTCCGGCGGCCTCCGCCACCTCCCGTAGCCCCGCCTCCAGGCCCAAGGCGTCGCGGGGATCGCCGCTGGGCAGGGCCAAGGCACAGGGGAAGCGGTGCCGGCGCAGGAGAGCCGCCTGATCCCGGGCCCGCCCGTAGGAGGGGCCCAGGCTGGGGATCACCCAGGCGGAATCGGGAAACCCGGCCAGCCAATCCAGCAGCTCCTCGTACTCGGCCAGGGTCACGTGGTAGAGGAAAGCGTTCCCCCCGTACAGGAACCGCGTGATCCCCCCCGCCATCATGTGGCGGAGAAGGCGGTCGTTCTCGCGGAAATCGAGCGGGCGCGAGGGCCCCTCCTTGCGCGCGAGGGGGGGCACCGCCATCACACCCCGCAGATCATCGCCGACGACGGCCGTCGTCTTCATCGGGGCCCCCTAGAGCACAGGCTGCCACTTCCGGAGCAGGGCAGAAACGTCCGCCCGGTCCTCGGGGGTCAGGGCGGGAAGGGGGGGCCGCACCGGCCCCGCCGCCATCCCCAGCTCATTCATCATCTCTTTCATGACGGAGACCTCGTACCCCCGCCGCCGGCCTCGAAGGGCGTAGAGGGGCACCACGTAGACTTCCATGAGGCGGCGCAGGGTCTCGGCGTCGCCCCCCGCGCCGGCCTGGTGGAGCTGGAGCGAGAGCCGGGGCGCCACGTTGGCGATGCTCGAGGTGTAGGTCCTTATGCCGATGCTGTAATAGCCGGGCACGCAGTCGTCGCCCGCGCCCCCGATCCAGTGGAGCCGGTCGCCCAGGCGGGCCATGATCTGCTGGCAACGCCGGATGTCGCCCTGCCCCTCCTTCCAGGCGGTGAGGGTGGGAACCCGGGCCGCCAGGCGTTCCACCCATTCCGGCCCCGGGTTGACCCAATCGCGGCTGTAGACGAGGAGCGGGCGGGAGGTGGCCCGGCCGATGGCCTCGTAGTACTTGAGGAGCCCCTGCTCGTCCGCGTTCGGATAGTAGGGGGGCAGGGCCAGGATGGCCTCCGCCCCCGCGCGCGCGGCCGCCTCCGCCATCTCCACCGCGAGGGCGTGGCCGAACCCCACCCCCGCGATGACGGGCACCCTCCCGCGGGTCTCCTCCACCATGGCCCCCACCACCTGGGCGTGCTCGGCGGGAGTGAGCGAATAGAGTTCGCCCGTGCCCCCCGCCGCCACCACCGCGCACACGGGGTGCTCGACGAGGGCCCGGAGGTTGCGGCGCAGGCCGGGGAGGTCGAGCGAGAGGTCCTCGCGGAAGGGCGTGACGGGGAACGCGATCACCCCCAAGAGCTTCGACCGGAAGGGGCCGGCATCCCGGGCGCTCGCGCCTCGCTCCCTCAATGGATCTCCGGCTCGGGCACGGGCGCTGTCCCCTCGAGGAAGTCGAAGTCGCACCCGCGGTTGGCTTGGGTCACGTGGCGGGCGTACAGGGCCCCGAAGCCCCGGGGGTGGGGGAAGTCGCGGGGCCTCCACTCCGCCCGCCGCCGCCCGAGCTCCTCCTCCGGCACCTTCAGGCTGAGCTGCCGGGCGGGCACGTCCAGCTCGATGACGTCTCCCTCCCGCACCAGAGCCAAGGGGCCGCCCACGAAGGACTCGGGGGCCACATGGAGGACGCAGGCGCCGTAGCTCGTCCCGCTCATCCGCGCGTCGGAGATCCGGACCATGTCGCGCACGCCCTGCTCCAGGAGCTTCTTGGGGAGGGGCAGCATCCCCCACTCCGGCATCCCCGGCCCCCCCAAGGGGCCGGCGTTCTGGAGGACGAGGACCGAGTCCGCGGTGACGGCAAGGCCGGGGTCGTCGATGCGGGCCACGAGGTCGTTGTAGTCGCGGAAGACCACCGCCTGCCCCGCGTGCCGGAGGAGGCGCCTCTCCATGGCGGTGTGCTTGATGACCGCCCCGTCGGGGGCGAGGTTGCCCTTGAGGACGGCGAGGCCACCCTCGGGCCCGAGGGGGCGCTCCCGGGGGGCGATCACGTTCTGGTTGAAGACCTGCGCTCCTTCCAGGTTTTCGCCCAGGGTGCGGGAGTTGGCGGTGATGGCCCCGAGGTTGAGGAGCTCCCCGATCGAGGCCATGAGGCCGCGCAGGCCCCCCGCGTAGTAGAAGTCCTCCATCAGGTACTCGCCCGAGGGCCGGATGTTGGCGAGGAAGGGCGTGCGCCGCGAGAGGGCGTCGAAGCGGTCGAGGCCGAGCCCCACCCCCGCCCGACCCGCCATCGCGACCAGGTGAATGATGGCGTTGGTCGACCCCCCGAGGGCCATCACCACCGTGATGGCGTTGTCGATGGCGGGGGGGGTGAGGATATCGCGGGGCTTCAGGTCCGCGAACACCATTTCCACGATCCTCCGTCCGCTGGCGGAGGCCAGCCGGGCGTGGCCGGAGTCGGCGGCGGGGATGGAGGAGGCGCCGGGCAGGGTCATGCCCAGGGCCTCCGCCGCCGCCGCCATGGTGGAGGCCGTCCCCATGGTCATGCAGGTCCCGTAGGAGCGGGCGATCCCCTCCTCCATCTCCCGCCAGGCGCACTCGTCGAGGTTGCCCGCGCGCCGCTCCGTCCCGTACTTCCAAAGGTCGCTCCCGCTGCCGAGGACACCGCCCCGCCAGTTCCCGCGCAGCATGGGCCCGGCGGGAACGAAGAGGGCGGGCAGGTTCATGCTGGTGGCGCCCATGAGGAGCCCGGGCACGGTCTTGTCGCAGCCGCCCAGAAGCACGGCCCCGTCGACGGGGTTGGCGCGGAGCACCTCCTCCGCCTCCATGGCCAGGAGGTTCCGGTAGAGCATGGGGGAGGGCTTCATGAAGGTCTCCCCCACGGAGAGGACCGGCATCTCGAGGGGGAAGCCGCCCGCCTGCCAGACGCCGCGCTTGACCTCCTCCGCCCGCGTGCGGAAGTGGGCGTGGCAGGGATTGGCGTCGCTCCAGGTGTTGAGGATCGCGATCAC
>DATMQU010000054.1:0-3788 GCA_035566715.1 Vicinamibacteria bacterium | reverse complement strand
GGTGCCGGGAGGGGGGGCGAGCGCGGCCCGAAGGTAGGGGAGACCGGTGAGGGCGGCGAGCAGAAGCCAGGCCAGCAGAACGGGTCGGGCCCCGCCCCCGCGGGGAGCGGGGGATCCCGTGCTCAGGACCGGCGGCAGGCTATCCGTGGGCGGCGGCCTGTACTCTGAGGAGGCGAACCAAAAGGCGCTTCAGCTTTCCCAGCGGGTACGAGTTGGGGCCGTCGGAAAGAGCCCGGGCCGGGTTCTCATGGACCTCCATGAACAGACCGTCGACGCCGGCCGCCGCCCCCGCCGGACCGAGGGTGTCGATGAAGTGCGCCTCCCCGCCGGAACGATCACCCAACCCCCCCGGCCGCTGCACGCTGTGGGTCACATCGAAGACCACCGGGTAGCCGAACGTGCGGAGGGTGGGGAAGGAACGCATGTCCACGACCAGGTTGTTGTAGCCGAAACTGAAGCCGCGCTCGGTCACCATGATCCGCCGGTTGCCGGTGGAGGCCGCTTTGTCCAGTACGCCCTTCATGTCCCAAGGGGCCATGAATTGCCCCTTCTTAATGTTCACGATCTTCCCCGTGCGGGACGCCCCCAAGACGAGGTCGGTCTGGCGGCAAAGGAAGGCGGGGATCTGCAGCACGTCCACCACCTCCGCCACGCGCTCCACCTGAGCCAGCTCGTGGACGTCGGTGAGGATGGGGACCCCGTAGCGCGCGCGCACGCCGGCCAGGATCTCCAGTCCGCGCTCCATCCCCGGGCCCCGATAGGACCGCAGGCTGGAGCGGTTGGCCTTGTCGTAGCTGGCCTTGAAGACGAGGGGAATGCCCAGCTCGCCCGTGATGTCGCGGAGGCGGTCCGCCACCTGACCGGGGTGGCGGGGGCTCTCGATCACGCAGGGCCCCGCGATCAAGAAGAGGCCCCGCCCCCGAGCCATCGTGCGCCAGAGACGCTCGGTGCCGGGGGCCGACGAACGTCCCACTAGAGGGCCACCGGCACCCGGGTGGCAGCGGCCTGGCCGAGGCGGGCCTTGCGGTTCTCCAGGCTGGCCCGCACAAAGTCCGCGAACAGCGGATGCGGCGCGAGGGGCTTGGACTTGAACTCGGGATGAAACTGCACGGCCACGTACCAGGGGTGGTTCGGCAGCTCCGCGATCTCCACGAACTTCCCGTCGGGGGTCTTGCCCGAGATCACAAGGCCGTGCTCGGACAGGCAGCCCTCGTAGGCCCGATTGAACTCGTAGCGGTGGCGGTGACGCTCCTGGACCTCGGTGGCCCTGTAGATCCCGGCCGCCCGCGAGCCGGGCAAGAGCCGGCAGGCGTAGGAGCCGAGCCGCATGGTGCCCCCCATGTCCTCCACCCCCAGCAGATCCTGCAGCTTGTAGATGATCTTGTGCTCGGCATCGGGCTCCACCTCCGTGGAGTTGGCGGTGGCGAGGCCGCAGACGTTGCGGGCAAACTCCGTCACCGCCCACTGGAAGCCATAGCAGATGCCGAAGTAGGGGGTGCGGGTGCGCCGCGCGAACTCCGCCGCCGCCACCATCCCCCCCGTGCCCCGGGTTCCGAAGCCCCCGGGGACGAGGATGCCGTCCAGCCCCGCCATCTTGGACTCCGCATTGCCGGACTCCAACTCCTCCGATTCCACCCAGCGCCGGACCACCCGTACGTCGTTGCCGAAGCCGCCGTGGGTCAGGGCCTCGTTCAGGCTCTTGTAGGAGTCCTCGAAGGAGACGTACTTGCCCACGATGCCGATCACCACCTCCCCTTTCGGGTTCTTGATGCGCCGGACCAGCTCCTCCCAGGCCGACATGTCCCGTCCCGCGCTCCGCAGCCCGAGCGACTTGAGCACGATGCCGTCCAGGCCCTCTCCGGAGAGGAGGAGCGGCACCTCGTAGATGGAGTCCACGTCCTTGGCCGTGATGACCGCCTCCTCCGGCACGTCGCAGTAGAGGGAGAGCTTGGCCTTGATGTCGGGAGAGAGGTAGCGGTCGGTGCGGCAGAGGAGGACGTGGGGGTGGATCCCGATGGCCCTTAGCTCGCGCACGCTGTGCTGCATGGGCTTGGTCTTGAGCTCGTGGGCGGTGGCGATGTAGGGGACGAGGGCGAGATGGACGAAGATCGCATTGTCCCGGCCCACGTCCTGGCGGAACTGGCGCACCGCCTCCAAGAAGGGCAGGCTCTCGATGTCGCCCACCGTGCCCCCGATCTCCACGATCACCACGTCCGCGTCCTTGGCCACCGCGCGGATGGCGCCCTTGATCTCGTCCGTGATGTGGGGGATGACCTGCACCGTTCGTCCCAGGTAGTCGCCCCGGCGCTCCTTGGCGATCACGGAGCCGTAGATCTTGCCCGTGGTGATGTTGGATTCCTTGGAGGTCACGCAGTGGGTGAACCGCTCGTAGTGCCCGAGGTCGAGGTCAGCTTCCGCCCCGTCTTCCGTAACGTAGACCTCGCCATGCTGGTAGGGGCTCATGGTCCCGGGGTCCACGTTCAGGTAGGGATCGCACTTCATCATGGCGACCTTGAAGCCATGTCCCTCCAGCAGGCAGCCGATGGAGGCCGAAGCCAGCCCCTTGCCGAGCGACGAGACCACACCGCCGGTGACGAAGATGTACTTGGTCAACCCTGCTCCTTCCTCCCTTTGCGACCCAGGAGCGCGCGCACCCGCTCCAGATCCTGGGGCGTATCCACCGCGAGCGCCGGTTCGCCGCTCATGGGCACGACCCGGATCCGCATCCCGTGTTCCAGCGCGCGGAGCTGCTCCAGCCCCTCCGCCTCCTCGAGAGGGGTGGGGGGGAGGGAGGCGAAGCGCAAGAGCGCCTCCCGCCGATAGGCGTAGAGCCCTACGTGCTTCCGCGCCAGCCCCCTGGCGATCGCCCCCTCCGCCGCCCCCCGCAAGTCGGAGGAGCGGACGTGGGGGACGGGGCTGCGCGAGAAATACATCGCGTTCCCCTCCCGGTCGGTGATGACCTTCACAACCGAGGGGAGAAGCATCTCCTCCACGTCCAGAAGGGGCAGGGACAGGGTGGCGATGGGGAGAGAGGGGTCCCCCAGCAGAGCCTGCACCGCGGCATCGATGCCCGCAGGATCGAGCAGGGGCTCGTCGCCCTGCACGTTCACGACGATCGCGGCGTCCGTGCCCTTGACCGCCTCCGCCAGGCGGTCCGTCCCCGTGGGGTGCCGGGGCGAAGTCATCACCGCCTCGCCGCCGAAGCCCCGCACCGCGGCCGCGATCCGCTCGTCATCGGTGGCCACGAGGATCCGGTCCAGGCAGCGGGCGCGGCGGACCCGCTCGTGGACATGCTCGATCATGGTGCGTCCGTGAATCTCGGAGAGAGGCTTCCCCGGCAGCCGTGTGGATCCGAAGCGCGCCGGGATGATGGCGACGATGGCCAATTCGCTGGGGGCCCTCGTGTACGAGGAATGTTAAGCGGGCGTGCCCCCCAAGTCAAACCTGAGTACGCCGCCCCGGCGGGTCGTCCCCCTTCAATGCGGCCCGGGAGGCCTCGCCCCGCTTGACCCGCCCCGCCTCGCGGCCAGCAGGATCGAAGCCAGGAGGGCGGTCAGGGAGACGGCGAGGGCTCCGCTCGCCCCCGAGTGGTACCGGACCAGATACACGTGGTCGCCTCCCGGGGTGGGCAGAGCCCAGGCGCGGTCGTCGGCACGGAGCAAGGGGACGGGGGCACCCTCCAGGGTGGCCCTCCAACCGGTGTGGTACCCGTCCAGCACCAGGATATAGCCGGGGGGGGTGGAGGACCGGATCCTGACCGTGTGGGGGTCGATGCGCTCGTAGTCCAC
>DATMQU010000053.1:0-12944 GCA_035566715.1 Vicinamibacteria bacterium | reverse complement strand
GGCCGGCCGGACAAGCGGCCGGCCGCGATCTTGGCCAGAAGGCTCGTGAAGTCGGGCCGAAGGGCGAGCAGGCTGCCGTCGCGGCCTACGAAGGAATAGGTCTTGGGGGCGAGGTCGCCCCCCGCGAAGACGTCCGCGTAGTCGTAAAGGGGGGGGATGATCTCCTGGTAGTCCCAGCCCTCGAAGACGGAGATGACCCTCTCCTCGATGACCCGCCGCCGTCGGGCCTCGTCGCCCACGAAGCACTGCACTCCGGGCGGGACCTGAACCAGTCCGTGCGTGGCTCCGCTCATTCAGCTCCCCACGTACTTCGCGTAGAGGGTCCGGGCCTGGGCGGCGTCCTTCACCCCCTTGACGATGGCCCGTCCGTCGCCGAACACCACCAGCTCCGCGTCGCGCCCCCGGAATCGCACCAGGTACTCGTTAGCCAGCACCTCCCCCGACCCCCGGAGGCGCGCGGCCAGGGCGGGGAGATCCACCGTTCCCTTCGCGAACGGCCGCAGCTGGACCGCCTCCCGGCCGCAGAGCACGGCCGAGGCGCCGGCGCTCCCCCTCGACGCGTAGTCGTACTGCCCCGCGGTGCAGGCCGGGCACCAGGGCGGGCGCCCCCCCAGGTCGGTCACCTCGAAGGTCCCTGCCCAGAGGTCCACGGATACGATGCCGGGCAGGAACGCGCGCGTCTGGCCGGCCAGCACTTTGAGCGCTTCCCCCGCCTGGACGCCGGCGATAACGTGGACGATGGGAGCCACCACCCCCGCGGTGTCGCAGGTGGGGCCGGCGCCGGGGTCCGGCATCCGCTCGAGAACGCAGCGCAGGCAGGGCGTGTGCCCCGGCCGGATGAGGAGGGCCAGGCCATAGGCGCCCACGCAGGCCCCGTAGACCCAGGGCACGCCCGCCCGCAGGCAGACGTCGTTCAGGAGGAAACGGGTCTCGAAGTTGTCGGTCCCGTCGAGGACGACTTGCGCGCCCCGAACCATCTCTTCCACGTTCTCGGGGCAGACGTCGGCCACGATTCCGCGCACCTCCACCTCGGAGTTCAACCGGCGCAGGCGGGCCTCCGCGGCCGCGGCCTTGGGCAGGCCCCGCGCGGCGTCCTCCTCCTCGAAGAGGGACTGGCGTTGCAGGTTCGAGGGCTCCACATAGTCCCGGTCCACGACCGTGAGACCGCCCACGCCCGCCCGGACCATCATCTCCGCGAGCGTGGAGCCGAGGGCGCCGCACCCCACCACCAGCACGCGGGAGGCGCGGATCCGCTCCTGGCCGGCGCGGCCGATGCCGGGAAAGAGCTCCTGGCGCGAATAACGGCCGCTCATGCCTCGCGCTCCGCCGCGGTCGCGCGAACCGCCGCCCGCATCACGTCCACCGGCGCCTCCGTTCCCGTCCACGTCTCGAACTGGGCAACGGCCTGGGCGAGAAGCATCTCCAGGCCATCGATGACCATGCAGCCCGCGGCCCGGGCTTCGGCCAGAAGCGGCGTCTCCAGGGGGTCGTAGACCATGTCGAAGACCACCGAGCCCGGCCGGTGCAGGTCGGCGGGCACGGGACTCTGGCCAGGGGCGGCGGGGGAACCCACCGGGGTCGCGTTGATGAGCACGTCCCAGGAATGACGGGGCAGGCCTTCCCAGCCGTCGTGGGCGCAGCCCACCGCCGCCCCCACCGCCGCCGCCTGGCCGGGATCGCGGGCGACCACCGTGACCCGCGCGCCCTTCCGGCCCAGGAAGAGGGCGGCCGCCCGCGCCGCCCCCCCCGCGCCGAGGACGAGGACGCGCTTGCCCCGGACGTCGATCTTCTTCTTGAGGGGTCCAAGCACCCCGTGGCCGTCCGTGCTGGAGCCCTGGAGCAGGCCGTCCCGGACGACCACGGTGTTGACGCTGCCCGCGAGGGCGGCCGTCTCCTCCACCGCGTGCAGGTGGCGCAGGACCTCCATCTTGTAGGGTCGGGTCACGCTGAAGCCCGCGAGGTCCAGCGCGGGCAGGGCGGAGACAAAGGGCTCGAGCGCCTCCGCCTGCAACGGAATGTAGATGGCGTCCATCTGCCGGGCCGCGAACGCGCGGTTGTGGAGGACGGGGGAGAGGCTGCGGCTCACGTCCGCGCCCAGCACTCCATAGACCCGGGTGGCGCTGGTGACCTCCCGCACCCGGTAGAGGTCGGCCATGAGCCCGGCCGGGAGCTGGCCGGGCGCGGCCTCGCTTCCGACCGCGGGGGCGGCGTAGGTAAAGGGAGCCCGGTAACGCCCGGCCAGGAGGCGGGTGGGAAGACCCAGGGGACCCAGGGCCACGGGCAGGAGGGGCTTGCCCCCGCCCCGGGCCGCCCGGGCCGCCAGGTCCAGGAGGCGACCCACGTCCGCGATCGAGCGCGGCGTGACCGCGATCTTCACATAGTCCGCCCCCGCCTCCCCCATGGCCGCGTACAAGCCGTCCAAATCCGCGGGCGTGCCCTCGAGGTCGTGGTACGAGACCACCAGCCCGCGCCCGGACATCTCCGCCATGACGTCCCGGAGCCCGCTCCGGTACTCCACATCCACGTAGTCGTAGCCCCGCTTCACCGCCTCCAGCAGGGCCCGGCGGCGGCGGGGGTCCCCGTCGTCCATGCGACCACCCTCGGAGGCGGCCCGGCAGGCGAAGAGGAGGGGCCGGGTCTTGGCGCGCAGGATGGTCAGGAGGTCGAGGTCGGTGATGAAGTCGCCCCGGATCTCAAAGAGGTCCGCCACCTCCGCGAGGTCGGCCATGCGGTCGATGACCGCCGCCGTTGTGTCCTCGGTCAGGCTCACGCAGATCTCGATCATGGCCGACCCAACCCAAAGCAAAAAAGCCTCTCCAGGGTTCCCTGAAGAGGCCTCCTTGTCCGTGCCCGATCCCCAGGGAACCCGCTCCGCTCCCGCGGCCGGGGCCCCCAGGCCCCGCCGCTACGGGTGGTAGCGGTGGTGATGAAACACGAGACGCCAGCGGCGCAGCGGCCCGCCCTGTTTTCCCCTCCCGGCGGTCGTGGCGGGCATGTTCATGAGCGCGTTCCCGAAGCCCAGATGGTAAGAAACCCGGCCCCGGGTGTCAAGCGCGCCCTCCCCGGCCGCGCCCTCCCCAGCGTCCCCCTGTTCGCCCCTCCCGCGTTCGATGCGCGTTCAATGTCTTGACTCCATCCATCCCCGAAGGTAGGCTCCCGGTCGACACCCCGAGCGAACGTTTGCACCGTGAAGCGACGCGAGAGCGGACCGCGGCCAGAGTCTTCCCGCCGCGCCCGCGAGGCTCTCGATCCCGGGGCAGCAAACGACACCGCCCCCGTCGTTGGCACTCCCCAACGTCCGGCGGGTAAGGAGAGACCCATGAGATTGCGACTGGCCTTGGCCGTTTGTCTCCTGGGCGCGGCCACTCTGAGCGCTCAGACCTTCCGCGGCGGCATCGTGGGAACCGTGACCGACACCACGGGGGCCGCCGTGCCCGGGGCCCTGGTCACCGCCACCAACGTGGGGACGGCTCTGAGCCGCACCGCCGTGACCGACCGCGACGGCAACTACTTGATCCCCGAGATGCCCCCCGGGGACTACACGGTCAGCGCCAGCCTCGCCGGCTTCAAGACCCAGACCGTCAAGGGATTACGCGTGGAGGTCTCGCAGAACCGGCGCCTGGATCTGCAGCTTGCGCCCGGCCAGAAATCGGAGAGCGTCGAGGTCACGGCCACGCTCCCGCTGGTGGACACGACCCACAACACCCAGGGCGGCATGATCGAGGGCAAGCAGGCGTCCGAGCTCCCCATCAACGGACGCGACTTCACCCACCTGCTGAGCCTGGTGCCCGGGGCCACCTCCGATCCCGGGCAGGTCTCCGACTCCCCCGGCTCCTTCGGCTACTTCAGCGTCAACGGCAACCGCGGGCGGGCCAACAACTACCTTCTCGACGGCACGGACATGAACGACGGGTATCGAAATGATCCCGCCATCAACGAGGCGGGGGTCTTCGGAACGCCCGCCACCATCCTTCCCGTGGACGCCGTGGAGGAGTTCCCCATCCTCTCCGGGGCGGAGGCCGAATACGGGCGCAACGCGGGCGCGATCGTGAACATCGTCACCAAGTCGGGAACCAACGACCTTCACGGCAGCGCCTTCGAGTACTTCCGCGACGACTCCCTGGGGGCCCGGAACTACTTCAACACCACACCCAGCCCCAAGAACCAGTTCCGCAACAACCAGTTCGGGGCCTCGCTGGGCGGGCCGCTCGTGAAGGACCACACCTTCTTCTTCTTGGCCTACGAGGGTCAGCGGGAGAAGGGGGGGATCCCCAGCCCCGGCCGCGTCCCCACCGTGGCTGAGATCACCGCCTCCCAGGCCGCGAACGGGGGCGTGATCAACCCCGTGATCGCCAACCTCCTCGCCCGCAACCCCTGGCCGGCGCCGAACCAGGCCCCGGACGCGAACGGCAACAACCTCCAGGCCACGACCAACTTCACGAACAGCGTGGACAGCCTGATCGCCAAGATCGACCATCACTTCCTCGACAGCGACCTGCTCACCCTCCGCTACTTCTACGGCCACAGCGACCAGAGCTTTCCCCTGGCCCTGGTGGGGGGAGGGGGCCTGCCCGGTTACAACACCGTCACCCCCACCACCGTCAACTTGGCCTCCGCCTCCCTGACCCACGTGATCTCGCCGAAGCTGCTCCTCGAGCTGCGGGGCGGCTTCAACCGCTTCGTGGAGAGCTTCTCCCCCGAGGATGGCAGCTTCGACCCGCGCTCGATCGGCCTCAACACCGTGAACAACCCCCGGGACTTCGGCCTGCCCACCATCTCCATTTCCGGGTACGCCACCCTGGGGGCCAATACCTCCGTGCCGCGGGGGCGCACGGACCAGAACTACCAGGCCTTCGCGAATCTCTCCTACAACACCGGCGGGCACAGCTTCAAATTCGGCTACGAGTTCCGCCGGACGACGGTGAGCCAGTACTTCGACAACGGCTATCGCGGGAAGCTCAGCTTCAACAGCCTCGACGACTTCATCGCGGGCAAGGTGGACGGCGGACGGCAGGCCCAGGGCGACTCCAACCGCGACACCTTCCAGGGCAGCCACGGCCTCTACGCCCAGGACAGCTACCGGGTGAGCCGGCGGGTGACCCTGAACCTCGGCCTGCGCTGGGACTACTACGGCGTGATCGGGGAAAAGAACAACATGTTCAGCATCTTCGACGCCGCCACCGCCAGCGTGAAGCCGGTCACCCAGCTCTATCCGAAGGACTGGGGTAACGTCTCCCCCCGGGTGAGCGTGGCCTGGGACACCAAAGGGGACGGCAAGACCGTCCTGCGCGCGGGCGGGGGGATCTACTATGACACCTTCTCGCAGGACTTCTTTATCGGCCAGCTCCCCTTCAACACCTTCAACCCCGGCCCCGCCTACAACAACATCCGCTTCAGCTTCTCCCCCGTGACCCTGGCCCCGGGGGGGCCCGCTTTCGACCCCGCGAGCTTCGCGGCCACGGACGTCTTTACCGTGGACCAGAAGCTCGTCACCCCCTACGTCTTCAACTACAACGCGAACGTCCAGCAACAGCTCGGGCGTCAGGCCGCGATCCAGGTGGGCTACGTGGGCTCGCAGGGAAGACATCTGTTCCGCTACCGGGATATCAACCAGGCGGATCCCGCGACCGGGGTCCACCCCTTCCCCGCCTTCGGCTACATCAACCAGTTCGAGTCCAGCGCCACCTCTAGCTACAACGCGCTTCAGGTGAGCCTCAAGCTCCGCGACTGGCACGGGCTCGTCTCCACCATGAACTACACCCTGTCCAAGTGCACCGACAACGCGAGCGATGGCCAGGACTACGTCCCCAACGCCACCCAGCCCGACGATTCGCGCCATCCCGAGCGGGAGAGGGGCCCCTGCAACTTCGACAGCCGCCACCGCTTCGCTTGGTTCTTCACCTGGGATCTGGGGTCCGCCAGGGGGCACGGGCTCACCTCCGGCTGGTCGGTGAACGGGGTCGTGACCCTGGCCAGCGGGCAGCCATTCAACGTCAACGAGAACTTCGAGGGGGATCACAACGGCACCGGCGAGTTCTTCGGCCGCCCCGACCTGGTGGGGGACCCCTACGCGGGCACGGGGGGACCGAGCCGGTTCCTGAACCTCTCCGCCTTCCAGGCCCCCTGCAACCCCGACGGGTCGGGAGGCTGCGCGGGCGGCCAGCACATCGGGAGCCTGGGGCGGAACGCCTTCGTGGGTCCGCACTACCGCAACGTCGATCTCTCCCTGGTCAAGAACACGGCCCTGGGCGATCGCGCGAGACTGCAGATCCGTTTGGACGTCTTCAACGTCTTCAACCACCCGAATTTCAGCAACCCCCTGCTCCCCGGCTTCATCGTGGACTACCTGCAGAACGGGATCGCGCCCGCGACCAACCGGGGGACGGGGTTCCTGCCTTTGACCGCGACGCCGGACGTGGGCTCGGGCAACCCGTTCCTGGGCGGGGGGGGTCCGCGGAATCTCCAGCTGGCGGCCCGGCTGTCGTTCTAGGGGAGGGCCGCAGGAGCGGGCTCGCGTCGCCCTCCTCCGGGAGGCAAGAGGTCTGCACCGACGATCCCTCTCCCCGCGGGGAACTGGCAATCGTCCGGGGGTGCCGATGCGGAAATACATTGTCATGGGAGCCCAGGGGAGCGGCAAGGGCACCCAGGCCAAGCTGCTGGCCGAGGCCTTCGACCTCGTCCACATCTGCGTGGGCGACATCCTGCGCTGGAACATCCAGCACCACACGAAGCTCGGGGCCCGCGCGAAGCGCAGCGTAACCGCGGGGGAGCTGGTGCCGGACCAGCTCGTCTCCGAGGTGGTGAGGACCCGCCTCGAGCAGCACGACTGGAACTACGGCTTCGTCCTGGACGGCTTCCCCCGGGACCGGACCCAGGCCGAGTTCTTCCTCGAAAGCTACGACATCGACGCCGTGATCCTCCTCGAGGTGCCGGACATGGTCGTCCTCGACCGGGTCCTGAGCCGGCGCCTCTGCGCGAACTGCGGTCTCGACTTCAACCTGATCCACCACCGACCCGTTCGGCCCGACACCTGCGATGTCTGCGGGGGGAAGCTGGTCACCCGGCCCGACGATACCCTGCAGGCGGTGCGCGACCGGCTGGCCGACTACCACCGCCAGACCCTGCCCATCCTCGAGCTGTTCCGGCGCAAGGAGCTGGTGGTGGTGGCCGACGGCACCCGGCCAGAGTCGCAGGTGCAGGCGGAGATCCGGCAGAGCCTGGGACTCTCCTCCCCCATCCCCGCTTGAGAATTCCTCTGGGCGACCCTTTGGGACCCTCGCATTGACCGCCCCCGTGACGGTGGATCTCGATTGGCAGGGAGACCTGCGCTTTGTGGGGCGGGCGGGTTCCCTGGAATTGATCCTGGACAGCGCGGGCCAGGCCGGGCCGACCCCCGTGCAGGCTTTGGCCCTGAGCCTGGCCGGCTGCATGGCCATCGACGTCGTCCACATCCTGAAGAAAGGGCGCTTGGACCCAGAGGCCCTGCACGCGCACCTCCTCGGCGAGCGGGCGAGCGAAGACCCCAAGCGCCTGGTGAGGGTGACGCTGCACTTCGTGGTCACCGGCGACATCCCGGCGGAAAAGCTGGAGCGGGCTTTGTCCCTCTCTCGGGAGAAGTACTGCTCGGTCTGGCACAGCCTGCGGCCGGACCTGGACTTCTCCACGTCCTTCGAGATCGTCGGCCGCAGGGGAGGGTGAGGGGCTCGGGCCCCCCCTCTCTGGACGCGCGCCGGGGAGCGCCCCTTGACAGTTCCCTCCCGCTCGCTAATCTCTAGCAGCGTCCAATCACATGGCCGAGGGTACTGCCGCATCGCGATGGTTCTATGCCCACGGGGGGCGGCGTCACGGCCCGGTGGACGTTTCCCGTCTGGTCGACCTCATCCTGGCCGGTGAGATTCCAGAGACGACCCTTATCTGGCACCCGGGACTGTCCGAGTGGGTCATGGCGGGGGATCTGGACGAGATCCGCCGCGAGCTTCCACCGCCCCTTCCCGTGCCCGGCCTCCCCGAAAACGACCCCGCGACCGGGCTCCCCACCGATCCGCCCGACCCCGCCGCCGACCTCGGGGAAAGCAGCGGGGTGCGGCGGAGGCGGAAGCACCGACATCGGAACCAGCGGGACAGGACGCAATGGCTTCTGCCCCTGCTCGTGATCCTTCTCCTCCTCATGATCGGGCTGTGGTTGCTCCTGCGGCGGATGAACGAGGTCCCCCCCGGCCGCATCATCCTTCAGGGCTCCCTCGCCGGTTCCGCGCCGGGGCTCTCCCCGCTCCCCTCCGCGCGAAGCGGGCTCTAGGGCGAACGCCGCCCGGCCCACCCTCCTGGCCCTAGGAGGCTTCCTGGAGGGCCCCCGCCCCCCGCGGCCAAGCCGGCGCATTTCGGGGCATCTGCCGCCTCAGGTCCCGGCGGAGCCGGTCGTAATCCACCTCGATGGTGTGGCGGGGCGTACCGAGGTAGGTGCGGCTGATGCCCTCCACCTCCGCCGCCGCGCGGACCTCGAGGTCCGGGGGCAGCTCATAGTTCCCCACGATGTGGTTGGCCACCAGCTGGGCTTGGAGGTCGGCCAGGGGCCAGACGCATCCGATGGGCTGGAAGAGTCCGATGAAATAGAGACCGCGGAAGCGGGGGGGGAAGACGCGGAGGTACAGCGGCACCCCCCCGTGGGAGTAGTCGATGAGGGCGGGGTCGAAGAAGGGGAAGGTGATGCGGAAGCCGGTGGCGGCGATGATAGCGTCGTAGGACTCCACGCTGCCGTCCACGAAACGGACCTCGTGGCCGTCGAAGCGAGCGATGTCGGGGCGGGGATGGATGCGGCCGTGGCGGATGAAATAGAGCAACTCCGAGTTCACGATCGGGTGGGAGGAGAGCAGCTCGTGGTCGGGACGCGGGAGGCCGTAGCGTTCCCAGCTCCCCGTGTAGACCCAGAGGAGGAGCCGCAGGAGCTTCACGCGCAGGGGCCGAGGCACCCAGACGAACTTCTGGTGCAGGACGTCGGAGGGAAGACCAAACATGAACTTGGGCACGAAGTAGTACCCCCGGCGCATGCTGATGCCGGTGGAGCGGGAGACGCGCGCCGTCTCCACCGCGATGTCGCAGGCCGAATTCCCACCCCCGATCACGAGCACGCGCCGCCCGCGGAAGGGGGCGCTCGCCTTGAAGTCGTGGGAGTGGATCAACTCCCCCGCGAAGGCCCCCGGGTAATCCGGCATTCGCGGGTCCCAGTGGTGGCCGTTGGCGACCAGCAGGTGATCGAAGCGCTCGCTCTCTCCCGTGCTGAGCTCGACCCGCCAGCCCCCGGCCGGATCCGGAGCCGCTCTCTTGACCTCCGTCCCGAAGCGGACGAGGCGGTCCACGCCGAAGTGGCGCGCGTAGCCCTGAAAGTACCCGAGCAGCTCGCGGTGTCCGGGGTAGTCGGCAACGTCCCGCGGCCAGGGGTAGTCTGCGTACTCAGAAAGCCTCTTGGAACTGATGATGTGGGTGCTCTCGAAGACGCTGGAGTGGCTGGGCTCGGGAGAGAAGATCCAGTTTCCTCCGATCTGCCGGTTCTTCTCGTAGACGATAACGTCGCGGAGGCCGACCTGGACAAGGTTCTTGGCGGCCGTGATGCCAGAGGGGCCCGCGCCGATCACACAGACGCGGGGGTCGGGGCGGGGAGTCGCCACGGCTCCCATGATAGACGAGCCCGCCCCCGTGAGGCGGCCGGGGGTGAGCGTCGTCTCTCCTCTCCCCGCGCCGGGCTTGCGCCCCGCACCCCGTCCCACGTGTATCCTGTCGGGGGCCTTGGTCCCCCGGGCGAAGCTGGGCTTGGCGGCGAGGAACGATTCTGGACGCTCTAACCCTGAACCTCTACCTCATGCAGCACGGCGAGGCACGGCCGGAGCAGGAAGACCCGTCTCGACCCCTGACGGAACGCGGCCGCCGGGAGGTGGAACGCGTGGCGCGGGCCGCCGCCCGCCTGGGCCTGCGCATCCCCGCCATCCGACACTCGGGAAAGCTCCGGGCCGAGCAGACGGCGGAGATCCTGGCCCAGAGCCTGGATCCGCGCCCGGACCTCGCACCCTTGGCTGGTCTCGCTCCCCAGGATGATCCCGCCCCCTCCGCTCGCCTCGTCGCCGAGGCGAAGACGCCCCTTCTCCTGGTCGGGCACCTCCCCCACTTGAGCCGGCTGGTCTCCCTTCTCGTCGTGGGCGACCCCACCCGGGGCCTCGTCTCCTTCCGCATGGGAGGGCTGGTCTGCTTGGCGAAGGAGAGCGAGGGTTGGCGGGTGCGCTTTATCCTGACCCCGGAGAGTCTTCCCGAGCCCTAGCCTTACGCCCGGCCCGAGATCAACGCCCTTAAGGGGCGAGCCCGGGGTCGATGGTCCGGGCAGGAATCGCGGGCGGGGCGGAGCCAAAAGGGCCCGCCACCGGGCGTCGCCTCAGTTGCCGCTCGGTCCGCCCGTCCAGATGGAGGCTCCGCGGGAGTCCTTCACCTGGCGCCTCCAAGCGTTCTCGACGAGCGTCGTCACCGCGGGGGGCAAGGCCACATAACCGGCCTCGCTCGCGATGCGGGCTCCGTTCTTGAAGGTCCAGTCGAAGAACCGGAGCACTTCCAGGGCGCGGGCCGGGTCCTTGGGGGCGTGGGGCAGGAGGGCGAAGACCGGCGCCGTCAGAGGCCAGGAGCCGCGCCCGCGCACATCCACGAGGAGGAGGCCGAAGGCGGCCGCCGACTCCCAGGGTGCGTTGGCCGCGGCGGCCTGGAAGGAGACGACGTTGGGAGAGACGAACTCCCCTTCCCGATTTTGCATTTTCGCGCGGGCCAGGCCCTCGTCCGCGGCATGAGCGAAGTCGACGAAACTGATGGCTCCGAACGTCCTCAGGACGAAGGCCCCGAGCTCAGTCCTGCCCGCCCGCTCCTCCCCCACCGGCCAGACCACGGTGAAGCCCCGGCCGACCCGCCGCTTCCACTCCGGGCTCACGCTCGACAAGTAGGTGGTGAAAATGTAGGTCGACCCCGACGCCTCCCCGGGATGGACCACTTTGATGGGCCGGGCCGGCAGGTCCAGGCCCCCGTTCAGCGCTTTGATGGCGGCGTCGTCCCAGGTCTTGACCTGCCCCAGGAAGATGTCGGCAAGCACGGGACCGGTGAGCCTGAGCGTCCCCCCCGCGACACCCGGAACGTTGACCACGGGCACCACGCCGCCGATGACGGTCGGGAACTGTACGAGGCCCTTCGCCGCCAGCTCATCCGCTACGTGGGGGACCTCGGAGGCGCCAAAATCCGCCTGGCCGGACGCGAGCTCGCCGAGGGTGGCCGTCGGAGCCACCGCCGAATAGGAGACCGCGACGTGCGTCTTGGCCTCGTAGACCCGCGCCCACTCCGCGTAGACGGACTTCGGCAGGGTCGCGCCCACCCCCCGGATTGGCTCGCTCGCGACCCACCCTCCCGAGAGCACGATGCCCGCAGTCAAGGTGGGGCTCAGGATTCGCGGTGGCAAACGCATCTTCGGTACCTCTTGGGCCGGGGGTGACGCTCCACGGTAGGGGAGCGACATGACGATAACATGACGGCGGCCCCCCGCCCAGACCCGTCGCGAGCCCGAGGGCCGCGCGGAGGGACGGGATCCCCGGCCCGCGGATGGGAGGTCGGCTCCGATGAGGACGCCCATCTCCATGGCCGTCGGTGAACGGATTACTTGGAGGTCTAGCGGGTGACGATCGACCAGCCCCGGCTCAGGTAGTCGCTCATGGTGAGCAAGATCAGGATGGCCAACCACACGAAGCCCGTGAAGACCACGAGGATGGTCAGACGGGGGCTGTAGCGGAGATGCATGAAGTAGAGAACGACCAAGGTGGCCTTCACGACCGCGATGGTGAGGGCCACCAGGGTGTTGAAGGAGCCAAAGTCCTGCCCGGCGGCCCAGACCGTGGCCGCGGTGAGGGCGGCGAGGATGAGGAAGACGCCCAAGTAGCTCGGCCAGGAAACAACGTGGGAGCGCGACATGTCAGTGATGCCCGATGAGATAGAGGAGGGGGAAGAGGAAGATCCAGACGATGTCCACGAAATGCCAATAGAGCCCGACCAGCTCCACCGGGGTGTGCCACTCGGGGCGGAACCGCCCGCGGTAGGCCATGCGGGCGATGATGGCGAGGATGGGGATGCCGATGATCATGTGGGTCGCATGCAGGCCGGTCATCCCGAAATAGAGCGAGAAGTAGATCTGAGCCTCCCGTGCCCGCTCCCCCTCCAGGTGGAGGACCTCGCCGTCGAAGCGGGGCCCCGGTAGGAGGCACCCCGTGTGGGGCCCGTCCCCCAGGCAGGGGCCGATCTTTTCCGCGTACTCCACGACTTTCACGCCCAGGAAGGTTGAGCCCAGGAGGATGGTGAGGACCAGGAAGAGCACGATGCGCGCGCGCCTTCCCGTGGCCGCGGAGTAGACGGCCATGGCCATCGTGAAGCTGCTCCCGATGAGGACGAGGGTGTTGATGAAGCCGAGCCTCCAGGAGAGGTGGTGGCTGCCCGCGGAGAACGCCTCGTAATACGAGTGCCGATAGACGCAATAGATCCCGAACAAGCCGCCGAAGAAGAGGAGCTCCGTCACGAGAAAAACCCACATCCCGAGGGCGGAAGCCTCCCTCTGCTGCTCGAGGTCCGCGAAGTGGTGGGCGAGGGCGCCCGCCTGCGCCTCAGACAAGGGCGGCCTCCTTGGGGGGAGCCGAATAGTCGTAAACCTCCTCGTGCACCACCGGCGTCCGAGGGAAGTTCTCGGTGGGGGGCGGAGAGGTGGTCTGCCACTCGAGGCCGGTGGCGGGCCAGGGGTTGGCGGGGGCGACCTTGCCGTAGCGCATGGACCAGGCCAAGTAGACCATCGGGATCAGGTAGCCCACGCCCAGGATCGAGGCCCCCGCCGAGGACATGACGTTCAGGACTTGGAACTCGGGGGGATAGGCATGGTAGCGGCGGGG
>DATMQU010000052.1:0-7588 GCA_035566715.1 Vicinamibacteria bacterium | reverse complement strand
GTGGTGGCCGCCGCGCCCACGCCCTCGCCGATGCCATCCCCGGAGGCCACGCCCGCATCTCCCGCCCCCGAGGTGAAGACCGCCAAAGCTCTCCCCACGCCCAGCCCCCCCGGCCCCGATCTGGACGCGATGCTCGCGGAGGCGGACGGTGCGGCCAAGGGCCACAAGTTCGAGTCCGCTCTCCAGCTCTATGACGAGGTCCTCAAGAAGGAGCCCGAGAACGCGCGGGCCAAGACCGGGCGCACGACCGCCCAATCCGCGATGGCGTCCCTTCTCAAGACCTTCACCTCCGGGAAGACGGCGGGGGAGGGACGCGGGGCACGCGGCGACTTCAAGGCCTTCGACGCCCGCGAGGTCTCCGTGAAGAAGCCCGCGGACGTGCCGGGCCGGATCGAGTTCGAGGTCGTCCCCCCGCGGCTGGCCGCGGGCGACCCCTACACGGTCAGGGTGTTCCTCCAGAACGAGGGGAGCAAGGGCATCAAGGTCGCGAGCCTGAGGGTATTCAACGCGTTGAATGGGGCCCGCTCCGACGCCGCGGTCCCCCCGCCCAAGGCGGAGCTGGCCCCCCGGGCGCGGGCCATCCTCTACGAGGAGGCGGGAGTCTGGCGGGATGGCGTCACTTCCTGGAGCCTGGAAGTGCAGGTCGGCTCGGGGCGCGGCGACACCTATAGGAACCAGATCCTCTGGAAATAGGACCCGCCTCTGAATTTTCTTGAACCCTCGGCGGGTCCCGAAGCGTCTTAGTGGGTGACGAAAGCAGGAGAAAGGATGTCCCCACTCATGCGCAAGGGACTCATCGGTATCGGTGTCGTGGTCCTTGCGGGCGGCCTGTCCGTCGCCCTCTACAGTAAGTCCAGCTCCCAGAAGGACAAAGGCTGGAAGACGGTGGCCGTCACCCGGGGACCGGTGGTCGAGAAGGCCCTGGCCATCGGGGCCATCAAGCCGAAGCGCGAGATTGCCGTCAAGAGCAAGATCTCGGGAATCGTGAAGATCTCCTACCGCCAGGTGGGGGACAAGGTGGCCGCGGGGGACCCCCTCTTCGACATCATTCCCGACCCCACGCCCCTCGAGCTCACGGAGGCCCGGCGGGAGGTCGAGAGCTCCCGCAACGTCTTCGATCAGACCAAGAAGAAGTGGGACCGGAACAACGAGCTGCGCGAGCAGGGAATCGTCTCCAGCCAGGACTGGGAGCAGACGGACAAGGACCTGCAGGAGGCGCAGATTCACCTGAACCTGTCCTCGGAGCGTCTGGCCCTCGTGGAGAAGGGGCGCGTCCACTCCCACCAGCTCAACGTGGAGTCGATCATCCGCGCCCCCATCTCGGGGACCGTGCTCGAGCTGCTCGTGAACGAAGGCGACCCCGTGGTTCCCCTCACCTCCTACCAGGCGGGCACTGCCCTCACCAGCCTGGCCGACATGTCCACCCTCGTATTCAAGGGCACGGTGGACGAGATCGACGTGGGCAAGCTCAAGGAGGGAATGCCCGCCCACATCAAGGTGGGGGCCTTGCCCGACTCCAAGGTGGAGGGCAAGGTCTACCTGATCGCCCCCAAGTCCAAGACCGCGGAGGGGGCCACCCTCTTCGACGTGGAGATCGAGCTCCTGCCCGGCAAGGACGTGGTCCTGCGCGCGGGCTACTCCGCCAACGCCGACATCGCGGTCCGCGAGAAAGCCGACGTGCTCCAGATCCCCGAGCGGCTGGTGACCTTCACCGACGGCAAGGCCTCGGTGGAGGTCCCGGGCCCGGGCGACTCGGAGCCGGTCAAGAAGCCGATCAAGGTCGGCCTTTCCGACGGCATGATCGTGGAGGTGGCGGACGGCTTGCATGAGAAGGACTTGGTGGTCGAGCGGCCGCCCAAGAAGATCGAGTAGCGCGCCCCGCCGCGCTGATCGAGCACCCCGACCATGACGTCGCTCTCCTTCCTCCGGCAGATGCTCCAGGACGTGCGGCACCAGAAGGTGCGCACGGTGCTGACCCTCTTCGGGATCACCTGGGGGACGGTGTCCGTTTCGCTTCTCGTCGCTTTCGGGGAGGGCCTGGAAAAACGCATCCGGAAGAACCAGCACGGCATGGGCGAAAACATCGTCATCGCCTGGCCTGCCCGAACGTCGATCCCCTACCAGGGGCTGGGCAAGGGCCGGCGGATCCGGGTCAACGACGAGGACATTGAAGTGTTGAAGCGGGAGATCCCGGAGGCCAGCTTCTCCGGGGAGCACGAGCGGAGCAAGAGCGCGTTTCGCCACGGTCGGGTCCGCATCACTCCCCAGATCTCCGCCAACAGCCCCATCTTCGCCGCCATGCGCAACATCATCCCCGCCTCCGGCGGACGCTATGTGGACGACGTGGACGTGGACCACCGCCGGCGGGTGCTCTTCCTGGGCGACAAGCTCAAGCACGACCTATTCGGGGATGGGGAGGCGGTGGGGCAGACGGTCATGATCGACAACGCCCCCTTCGTGGTTATCGGGGTCATGGAGAAGAAGGCCCAGGACTCGAGCTACAGCGGCCGCGACCAGGACAAGGCCTTCATGCCCGAGACCACCTTCAACGGCTTCTTCACCGAACGCTACGTGGACGACTTCATCTTCCAGGCCCGGGAGCCGGGGCAGGTGCAGGAGGTGACCCGCAAGGTCTACGAGGTCCTGGCCCGGCGCCACCAGTTCGATCCCAAGGACAAGGAAGCCATCGGAATGTGGGACACCACGGAGGCGGAGAAGTTCTTCCGCGTGTTCTTCGGCACCTTCCGGGCCTTCCTGGGCATCATCGGCTCCTTCACCCTCATCGTGGGGGGGATCGGCGTCTCCAACATCATGTACGTGGTGGTGGAGGAGCGAACCCGGGAGATCGGGATCAAGCTGGCGGTGGGGGCCAAGCCGCGCTTCATCCAGGGCCAGTTCCTGATCGAGACCCTGACCCTGACCGCGGTGGGGGGGGCGCTGGGCTTCTTGATCACCCTCCTCGTGATGGCTGCTTTTCCCAAGAGCCTCGACGAGTACATCGGCACCCCCGAGGCCTCTCCCCTCGTCATCCTCACCACCGCCACCATGCTCGGCCTCATCGGGTTCGTGGCCGGGTACTTCCCGGCCCGGCGGGCCTCAATGCTCGACCCGGTGGTCGCCTTGAAGCTGGCCTGATCCATGGTCTCCCGGGCCGAAGTCTTGATGGTGTGGAAGCTGTTCCGGGCGGACGCCGCCCACAACCGCAAGCGCATCACCCTGACCGTGCTCGCCATCGCCTGGGGCACGCTCTCCATCGTGCTCCTCCTCTCCTTCGGGGAAGGGCTGAAGCGCGCCTTTCATCGCGGAAAGGCGGGGATGGGCGAGGGTATCGGGGTCGTGTGGCCGGGGGCCACCACGCGGGCCTACCGCGGCCTTCCTTCCGGCCGCCCCGTCAGCTTCAGGGACGAGGACGCCGAGCTGCTCAGAGCGCGGATCCCCGAGCTCCAGGCCTTGAGCCGGGAGTACTCCCGGCGGCAGGGCCTGACCGTGGGGACCAAGACGGTGAACGCCCGCATCCGGGGCGTCGACCCCTCCTTCGGAGAGATGAGGAATCAGGTTCCCCAGGCGGGGGGGCGGTTCATCGACGAGCCCGATGTGGAGGAGAAGCGCCGGGTCGTGTTCCTGGGGGACGAGCTGGCCCAGGACCTCTTCGGCACTCAGGACGTGGTGGGCAAGACCGTTTTCATCAATCAGTCTGGCTTCCTGGTAGTGGGCGTCATGCAAAGAAAGATCATGATGGGCATGTACAGCGGGCCCGACAAGGGCCAGGCCACGATGCCCGCCACGACCTTCAAGGCGACCTACACGGATGCGACCATCGGAAACCTGGTCTACAAGCCGCTCCGCCCCGACCTTGGGGACCAGGCCAAGGCCGAGATCTACCGGATCCTGGGGGCCAAGCACCAGTTCGACCCCGACGACACCCGCTCCCTCGGCATCTGGGATACCCGGGAGGACCAGCGGCTGACCACCAACATCGCGGTCGGGATCCAGATGTTCCTGGGCGTGATCGGGGCCCTGACCCTCGGGGTGGGAGGGATGGGTGTCGCCAACATCATGTACGCGGTGGTGAAGGAGCGGACGCGCGAGATCGGGGTGAAGATGGCTCTCGGGGCCAAGGCCCGCCAGGTCATGGCCCCCTTCGTCCTGGAGGCTCTGCTCATGACCGTGCTCGGGGGCGTCCTGGGCACCGTGGTCAGCCTCGGCCTCATGGCCGGCATCGCCGCCCTCCCCCTGAAGGGCGAGGCCTTCGAGTTCCTGGGGCGGCCCACCTTCTCGCCCGCCATCGCCGTCGCCACCTCCGTCATCCTGGGCACGATCGGAATGCTGGCCGGCTACTTCCCGGCTCGCCGCGCCGCCGCCGTCAACCCCGCCGTCTCCCTGAGGTACGAGTGACATGATCCAGATGACAGGGATCCGCAAGGTCTACAGCATGGGCCGGGTGGAGGTGGAGGCGCTCCGGGGCATCGACCTCAACATCGGGGGCAACGAGTACGTGGCGGTGGTGGGCCCGTCCGGCTCCGGCAAGTCGACCCTCATGAACATCCTGGGCTGCCTGGACACGCCCAGCTCCGGCGAATACGTGCTCTCCGGGGAAAAGGTGGCGGGGCTAGACCGCAACCGCCTGGCCGAGATCCGGAACCGACACGTGGGCTTCGTCTTCCAGAACTTCAACCTCCTTCCCTACGCGACCGCCCTCGAGAACGTGGAGCTGCCTCTCCTCTTCGCGGGGGTCTCGGCCAAGGAGCGGCGGGAGAGGGCGGAGGAGATGCTGCGGCGGGTGGAGCTTCAGGACCGCATGGACCACAAGCCCACCGAGCTCAGCGGCGGCCAGATGCAGCGGGTGGCCATCGCTCGCGCCCTCGTGAACCGGCCCGCCATGGTCCTGGCCGACGAGCCTACCGGGAACCTGGACTCCGGCTCGGGCCAGGGCATCGTGGGCCTCTTCGGCGAGCTGCACAGGAGCGGACAGACCATCCTCATGATCACCCACGACCAGGCGGTGGCCCGGGTGGCCTCCCGGATCATCCAGATCCGCGACGGCCAGATCGTGGAGGACCGGCCGGCCGCGGCTTGAGGCGACCTCGGGAGGGGGACGGCTCCCCCTCCACCATGAACGCGACCGTCGCGTTCCGCCTGGGCGGCCGGGCCCGGAGCGGCACTCCCCCTGGTAGAGTCGGGGAAGAGGGCTTTCTTGATGGCCTCGGCGGCGCTCCAGCGAGCGGTGGCGGGAGACTGACGGCGGGCAGAAGAGCGAGCGGTCGGGCCCCTCAGCAGCAGCCGGGCCCGCAGCTCACCGCCACGGACTCGGGGGCCGCCGCCCCCGGCGGCAGGAGCAGGAACGACCCCTGGTAGGGGTCGTGGGAGAGCTTGGCCAAGGTGTCGGTGCAGACCTCGAGGGCCTGGCCACGGGGGAAAAGGTGGCCCTCCTCGTCCATCACCGAGGCATAGGGGCCGAGGTAGATGGCGCGGTGGCCGAGGAACACGCAGCCCGCCGTCTTGTGGAACTTGTACCCGCGCAGGGTGAGCGAGTAGAAGTTGTATCCTTCGATCTCCTTCCAGAACTGCTTCTGGAGAACGGCGAGGCCGTAGAAGCCGGCCCTTTCCAGCTCGGCCAGGAGCTCGTCCTCGGATAGAGCGCCGGAGATGCACTCGCCCCACAGGTGGACGTTGACCTTGAGGTGGGGGGGCAGGGCCCGCTCGGCCACGATGTCGGAGAACACCATGCGCCCGTGGTCCTTGAGGATCCGCCACATCTCGCGGAAGACCCTTTTCTTGTCGGGGGAGAGGTTGATCACGCAGTTGGAGGTGACAAGGTCGACGCTGCGGTCCTCGACCGGCACCTCCTCCAGGTAGCCCTTTCGGAACTCAACGTTGTCGTAGCCGAGGCGGGCGGCGACGCGCCCCTTGTTCTCCCCGGCCACCCCCAGCATGGGGTCGGTCATGTCGATGCCGATGGCCCGGCCGGCGGGCCCGACTCTCTTGGCGGCGATGAACACGTCGATGCCCGCTCCCGAGCCGAGGTCCACCACCGTCTCCCCGGCGCGGACGCCGGCCACGCTCATGGGTCCGCCGCAGCCATAGAAGCGGTCGATGACGTCCTGGGGAATGTGCGCGATGTCCTCCCGATCGTAGCTCACCGGACAGCACAGGCCCGCCTGGGGCGTCTCCGCGGCCTGGCCGTAGAAGGCCTGGACGAGGGCCCGTGGCCTTTCGAGGTCCACGCTTAGCACGCAGTTGGAGTGGGAGGTGCGCACGGGGGCGTAGGCCTCGAGGTCCCCGCCGGGCGCACAGGCCAGGTTTCCCTCGCCCATGGCGTGGTAGATCACGGGGGCGTTGTAGCCGGTGTCGGTGCGGTGGGCCCGCCGCCCCTCCGCGGCCAGCTCGAAGATGCTGTCCGTGATGAGGCCCTGGTAGAGGTCGCAGTAGGGGTCGAGGTGGTCGAACGCGCCGTGGCCGTTGCCGGGGGTCTGGCCGAGGCCGTACGAGTAAGAATGCTCCAGGTCGCCCCCGCCGCACAGGAAGCGGAACTGGCAAGCCTTGCAGACGGGCTTCTCGGCCACGGTCAGGCCCAAAAGGCGCCCGGCCACGTCGGAGGCCTCGAGGAGGCGGGCGAGGTTGCCCCCGCTCCAGCGCCCCAGCTCGAGGGCGTCGTATTGCACGGTGGCGGCGCTCGGGTAGACGCGACCGTCGGAGTACACGCACAGGCTCTCCACCGCGGCGTTGGAGAGATCGACGCGCGAGCCGGGGGCGCCGTTGACCCGCTGGCGGTAGGACTCCACGTTGTCGATGAGAACTCCCGTACGAGCGGCTTCCTCCTGTGCCCGGCGAAGCTGCGCGTGGAGTTCCACGGGGGGCGGGAACGCCGCCTTCCCGTCCGCCCAGCGTCCTTTCTGGTGGACCCAGATCAGGTGCCAGGCGGCGGCGCCCAGCTCCTTGACCAGGCGCACCATCTGCACCATCTCCCCCATGTTGTCCCGGGTGATGACGGTGGAGACGGTGGGGGCGAATCCGGCCTCGACCAGGGTCCGGATCCCCGCCCGGATCCTTGGAAAGGTCCCCGCCCCGCGCACGGGGTCGTTGGTGTCGGCGGTGGCGCCGTCGAGGCTCACCTGCAGATGGAGGCGCTCCTTGTCCTGCTCCCGCAGGCGGTTCAGGACCGCCCCCTGGAACAGGACGCCGTTGGTGAGGACGCGGAGCTCCCGGCTGTGCTCCCGGGTCACGCGCTCGATGAGACCGAACACGTCGCGCCGGTAGAAGGGCTCACCGCCGGTGAAGTAGAAGCGCTCCACCCCCAGGGCGTCCGCCTCGTCGATGAGCTCGAAGAGGCTCTCCGGCGCCAACCCGCGGTCGCCCTCGGGGCCGGAGCCGACGAGACAGTGCTCGCAGGCCAGGTTGCAGGAGTTGTTGGTGTGGATCCAGAGCTCTCGCAGGCGCGGGGTCAGATGGCGGGCGCGGCCCGAATAGGTCGCGGGCGCGAGCGGCTCGGGGGACGCGAAGCCATGGCGGGCCGCCTCCCGGACCAGCCGGTTGACGTGCAGCCACGCCTTCGCCAACTCGACCCCCGGCTCGCGGGCGTAGCGGGACG